>JAISRV010000095.1 GCA_031273445.1 Candidatus Adiutrix sp.
TGCTCATCGGCGTCGGCGCTGTAAATTTTCCCGCCGCGGAGGGGATGGCGATGAAAAAGATAGAGATAGATGAGCACGGACAGGGCGTGCTGATCGGTCTCCCGCCGGGGATGGTTGCGTTTGGGGTCATTCATGGGCAGATTTAGGGTGGAGATCACTTCCGGGGCGATGAAGTCGGGGGTGCCGATCACCTCGGGCGGGAACAGGCCCGGCGCCACCAGGCCGTCGATGTCGATAATGCAGGCCCCGCCGGAAGTGGGGTCGACCAGGCAGTTTTTATAGGAGAGGTCGGAATGGGCCAGACCCGCCGCGTGCAGACGCCGCACCGCCCGGCTCAGATTCAGACATATGCGCAAATAGCCCAAAAGGTTGCCTTTTTCTTCCGGCGGCACGAAACGGTTGAAATTTTTAGCCGAGGAAAACCACTTGCCGTCCTTCTCCGCCCCGGCCAGGGCCGTGGACGGGCCGAAAAAAAACCGCGGCGGATAAATAGGGGCCACGAGGCCGGTTTTGCCGTCATATTCCACAATGCGTTCCGGCCAGCAGAAGAGTTCCCGCCAGTATTCGGCCCCGAATTGCTCAAAAATGCCCCGGCGATACTGCCCCACCAGGCGTTCGATGCGGTAGCGGCTGGCCGGATCGAGCTTTTTACGGAAAAAAGCCGCCGCATATCAGCGGGCGGGCCTGCGGGCCTTGCATTCGCCCCATGTTTGAGCCAATTTAAAGCCATGGAGTCCGGCAAACGGCCGCTTGCCGCTGGAAGGAGGTCGGCCCCCATGTTGACGGTCAATATAAATGAGGCTTAAGAGCGCCTTTTGGAGCTGGTGAAGCAGGCCAAAGACGGTCAAGGCTTTATCATTGCCGATAACGATAAGCCCCTGGTCAAAGTCCTGCCTTATGAAGAGCCCAAAGAATCCAAACGTCTTGGCTTTATGCGCGGGCAGGGGGTTGTGGGCAGGGACGTCGACGTCAAGACCATTGCCAGTGAAGAGATTGCCGCCATGTTTGATGGCCGGAAATGAAACTGCTTCTGGATACTCAAATGATCATTTGGGCCGCTATCGCGGTTCTTCATTTTTCTTGACTTTTAATCCTTACCGGCTTTTTAACGAATGAAGCATAGCTTCGCGCAAGATGGCGTTCATACGGGTCTGGTAGCCCTTGCCCTGGCTCTTGAGCCAGGCCAGCACATCCGAATCCACACGCACCGTTGTGGATACCTTTATGGGCTTGTAGAACGGATTAGGCGCCGCATTCTTCCAGAAGGCGTCATCCAGCGGCGGAATATCGCTATAGTCGATTTCGCCGTCCGGCATTTCGGATAATGCCTTGAGTTCAGCTTTCCGCTCAGCGGACAGAGGCGGCGGATTATTGAGGTCAATCTCATAGCGAACGGTTTTGTTCATAGCGTTTTCTCTCGTTCGGTTCGGCGCGGCGCGCCGAAATGATGCGGATAATCTCGGCGCCGTCTTCGTCGTCCAGGACGGCATGGGCCACCAACAGCAACAAATAACCTTCCACAAGGCCCAATGTCTGCCAGCGGCGCTCTCCGTTTTCAATACGGTCTTGCTTGACCACCGCGAATGGGTCGGCAAAGACGCGGACGGCAGTCTCGAAGCTCACACGATGCTTCCTAAAATTACTTTCCGCCTTCTTCGGGTCCCATTCAAATCGTGTTTCCATACGCTGATGTTATAACATTTTTGTTTGCGCCGCAAGCCTACATACTAATAAATCGCCTAAATCGCCGCTTAAACCCCTGCTCGCCGGCCCCTCTGGGCTTTTCCGCCCCCGCGCTTCTCAGCTTGACCTCAGGCTCATTTTCTGAAAATTTCACGAAGCCGCACTTTCTCTGGACAAATTTCAAATAAACAAGTTTTGAATTTGATCCCTGTTCAAGTGATTTTACAGGCTCTTATTAAGCTTAATTTAGTGCAGAAATCTTTAACCACCCATCATATTGTGTCGATATGTAAGCTAAGAAGAGTGTAGAATCTCCCGGATCTGTTTATTCGGCGACTCAATACTTTGATTTCCAAAGCCCGGCCGGGCCGGGCCGGAAATATCCGTCCACTCCGACCGGGACACGGAGTGGGCACGCCGGGCGCGTCATGAGCCCGGCGCATGTTTCGCCACGCTGAAAAAAGCGGGAAAGGAGGAGCACGGGTCACGGCTTTCTTTGGCTCGGACCCGGATGTCAAAAAAGGCAAGGATGCTAACAGTTCCCATAAGAGGAACATTTCACGGAGGAAAAAATGGGAATGGTTCTTTATCACGAGCTAACGGCCTGCTATGCGGCCGGAAGCTTGGGGGGGACCCTGGGACGCCTGTATGATTCACTAGGGCGTCTGTCCCGGGCAAACTGCACGGGTTCCCGGGAGCAACCAGGAGAAAGCGCCGCCTGTCCCCGGTTCCATGAACCGGCCAAGGTGGCCTACCTCAACCAGACCCTGCGCCTGATGACCGACGCCTGGCATTCATACAAAACCGCCTCGCGCCGCTTCAACAACCTCGACGAGGCCATGACCGCTCTGAAGGAAACCTCCCTCGGACGCATTGGTCTAAAGGAAAATAAAGCGCCCTATAGCCGGCACTCCGATTATCAGTTGCTGGCCCAGGCCCTTGACAACCTCAAAAACAGCGCCCGTCTCTGGTATTGAAGCCAGACGCTGGAAACTCTGGATTCCGGCATAATGGCGGCCGGGGACAAATATGAACACCCGGCCCACAACACCCAACCGAAAGGCCTCGCCAGAGGCCTTTCGTTTTTTTGTCTCATTTTTTGTCTCATCGCTCATTTGTTCCGTTCATTACGCCCCGCCATTTCAGGGGCTTACGGCCATCCAGCGGTTCTCGGACGCGGGCGAATATTTTTAAAAAACGGTCGCCCCCGGAGAGGGGCGACGGAGCGAAGCGACCGGTGGAGAAGCCGATAAACTCGCTCGCCAGGCAAAAATCGCATTTTTTGCCTGGCTACGACCCAGCCGGCCAAGCCGATCATTTAGAATTGCTGGAAAGCCCCCGGACGGCCTTGACAGGTCTGATGCCTATAGTTAGTATAGACATTATGAAATTTGGCGACCAGGAGTTTCCAGATGAAAAACAAAGCGATGAAAATAGGCGAACTGGCCCGGACGGCAGGCTGTCAGGTCGTCACGATACGTTATTATGAAAAAGAAGGGCTGTTGCGGAAACCGGAGAGAACCGAGAGCGGCTATCGTCTCTACGGGCCGGAGGACATGGAGCGCTTGAAATTCATCCGCCACTGCCGCTCGCACGGCATGGCTCTGGATGAAATCAAAATTCTTATGCGCTACCGCGACGCGCCCGACCTGAACTGCGCCGGCGTCGGCTCTCTGGTGGACAACCATATCGCCGACGTGGAAAAACAGATAGAGTCGCTGCTGCGCCTGAGGGACCAATTGACGAGTCTGCGCCGGAAATGCGCTCAGGCGGGCGCGGCCGGTTCCTGCGGCATTTTAAAAGGCCTGGCGGACCGCTCGTTCTGCCCCTGTTCCGCCGCCCCCGGCATTGTGGTAGAATAGTCTTTATAAATTTTTGCTCAGAGGCGCTTTATGCGGACGATAGAAGCACAAGACATTCATAGACGAAAATAATCGCCTGGTCTATCAGTATGACGAAAAAGGCGCTTTAGTTATAATATCCTGCAAAGGGCATTACGAATAGAAACCGCCGGCGATTCTCATTTTGGCCGGCGGTTTGAAATTAGCAGATCAGCCCGATAGGGCCGACGGAGCCCCAGGGCAAGAGCGTCTTAATGGGATAAGTATTTGAATTTACGCTAATATGCATAATTTTTGTTATGAACTTTTTTATAATAATTCAAATGAGTTAACCTCTTCATGCTCTTGCCCTGGACGGCTGGACATTTTTCTTCCATTCAGGTAATATAGAGATTTAATAAGGAAGCGATCTGTATATTAATTCCAGTGGCGCCGCCGCGAGGGCGACCAACAAATTCAGGAGTGGCAGCATGTCAAAGTCGTTTTTTATAACCTCCGTCGATTGTCCGGCCGGAAAACGCGAAGCCGTTTTGGCGGCGCTCAAGTTTTCGGCCAAAAAGTCCTGCAAGGCCGCCTATTTCAAACCAATCGTCCAGAACGCGGACGAACCCGGCTTCAAGGCGGCCATTGCCGCCGCTGGCCTCGGCGGCGATGTTTCCAGTTATTACGGCTTGACCCTGAGCGAGGCTTTCGAGCTTTTGAACCAGGGCCGGGACGGGGCGCTGATGGACGCCGTTTTGCCGAAATTCAGCCTCCTGGCCGCTCAGTATGACGCGGTGGTCATAGAAGGCCTGGATATTGAAGGCCCGGCCGCCGGCGCCCTGGCCGCCCTTGACGCCGCCTTGGCCGCCAACCTGGGCAGCCCGGTCATACTCCTGTCCGGCGGCGAAATTGAAGCCTCCGCCCTGGCCGTGCGCTCTTATCAGAGCCGCCAGGCCGATGTTTTCGCCCTGGCCATGGTTTCCGCCAATCCGGGCCGGGTAGCCACCGACAAAGAACTGCCGCCTCTGGCCGGAGTTAAGGTCTGGGGCCTTGCCTCTCCCGCCGATGTGGCCGCCCATCTGGAAACAGCCTGCGGCCCGGTCTGCGGCTATACGCCCAAAGCCATGACCCCCAAGCGTTTCGAGTTCGAGCTGATTGAAAAGGCCAAAGCCGATAAACAGCATATCGTTCTGCCCGAAGGCAATGACGAGCGCATCTTGCGGGCGGCCGACGATATTCTGAAAAAAGATTTCGCCGAAATCACCATCCTGGGCGACCCCGACGCAATAAACAAACAGGCCAAAACCCTGGGCCTGACCGCGCTTTCGGCCAAAGCCCGGCTCATCGACCATAAAACCAGCCCCATGCTGCCCGAATTGACCGGCGCTTTCTATGAACTGCGCAAGGCCAAGGGCATCACCGAAGAAAAGGCCGCGGCCCAGATGCTGGACCGCAACTTTTTCGCCACCATGCTGGTTAAATTGAAAAAGGCCGACGGCATGGTTTCCGGCGCCGACGGCACCACGGCCGACACCATCCGGCCGGCCCTGTCGATCATCAAAACCAAACCCGGCTGCTCCATCG
>JAISRV010000101.1 GCA_031273445.1 Candidatus Adiutrix sp.
CGGCAGTCGTAGCGCTACAACCTTCAAGCGGTTATACGCCAAAGTCAAGCACCTGAAAGCCTGTCTCTTTTACAGTGATAAGTGGGACGCCTTTGCCAAAGTCTTACCCAAAAGCCGACGCCATATCGGCAAACAGCATGCAGCTTCGATTGAGCGCGATAATAGCAATACTCGCCATCACTTGGGAAGGATGACGCGCCGGACTAAAGTGGTCTCCAAAAAAGAAGGCATGCTCCACGCCTCCCTTAAGCTCTGGTGCGCTCTTAATGAACCAAAAGTGTTCACTCACTATCAAGAGCTATTCTTATCTATCTTTAAGTGAATACTCTCCGTAAGAAATGGGAAAGAAAGAATGAGGCCGGGAAACAAGACGCGACCGCCGGGGCGGCCGGGGAAAATAAGACCGCCGAAGACGAGGCCGGCAAAAACGAACAGGATTAAGCGGCCCTTCCAGGCGCCAGCACACTGGCCAAGCGGGCGTTAATATCTTCTAAAAAGGCCTCCGGCACGGCACAGGCAACTGAAAATGGCCTGGCTCGCCAATCAATTGAACGCAATTGCGAGATAAGTAGAGTTCCATGAATCGGCAATCCTTCAGGCAGCCTTATTTCATTCGGCAATCCTTTTTGGGGAGTGGTGATGGGCACTACCCAGCAGAAGCCGGTATGGCTGTTGAAAAGAGTCGCCGACACCGCCAGAACGGGGCGATAGCCTTTCTGTTCATGCCCCAGGGTAGGATCAAGAGCCAGTTTCAATATCTGCCCTTGAAGGGGATGAGCGGGCTTCACCAGGCCTCATCCCCTTTGGGCGGCCCGAAATCAATTTCCGGAGCGACCTTGGAAGAAGGGAAAGAGTCCAGGATATCGGCCAGCCGATATGCTTTGCCCGAAGGTTTTTTAATAAGCAGACCTTCATCGACCGCAGTCAGTTCAAGCACGTCTCCGGCCTGAATGTCAAAACTGTCGGCGAGGCCGCGTGGAATACGAAAACCGAGGCTGTTGCCCCAGGCGCTGATTTTGATTTGTTGCATAAATGCCTCCCATGTATAATTTTGTATATCCGAGTTGATTTTGTCAAGTCTTATTTGGACAGTCTTATTTGGGGAGGCTTGAGCTTGAAGATTCGACCGCCAGGTGTGGCTGGATACGGGACAGTTCTCCGGCCAGACTGTCTTCCAGCAGAAACAGGTCATAGGTATTTTGAAGGTTCATCCAAAAATGGGCGGAAACGCCGAAGAACCGGCCCAGTCTGGCGGCTGTGTCAGTGGTGATGCCCCGGCGCTCGTGAACAATATCATACATCCGACTCGCCGGCGTCCTCAGTTCCAAGGCTAACTGGTTAGCCGACAGCCCCAGAGGCGCCATGAATTCTTCACGCAGAATTTCACCCGGATGAATGCGAATTGGCTGTTTCATGCCTTGCTCCTTCAATGATAGTCAACGATGGTCACATCGTGAACGTGGCCGTCTTTCCAGATGAAGCATATGCGCCACTTATCATTGACGCGTATGCTGTGTTGCCCGGCCCTGTCGCCGAAGAGCGCCTCCAGGCGATTGCCGGGCGACGCTCTGAGCTCTTCCAGCGAGACGACCGCGTTCAATATGTTCAGGCGGCGCAGGGCCGGGCGGGCAATGGCGGCGAAACGGCGGTTGCGGCCTTGCATAAATAGCTGTTCAGCGTCTTTGCAGGCGAAGCTCATTATCATGGCTTAAATATATGCCGCTAACCGGTAAACGTCAAGCGGCAAACGACGAAAGAAAAATCGTGGAGCTTTTCATAGATGAATTACAGGAAGGTCCCAAAAAGTGTCTGAAAACCCGTCCGAAAACTCAAGCCTCAAAATTTCTTGCGGCTAAAAAAAGAGCGGCCGGGACGGGAAAAGGCGGCATAGTATTCCCGCTCATTTCGAAGGTCCGCCCGGAGAAGAGAAAGGGCCGCGCCGAGGCACTTTCCCTTTTCTTCCCGTTCATAGGCGCGGCCCGCCGTCCGGCCCCAGCAGTCATCGCCCGCGGAGGCATAGACAAGCCGGCCCCTCGTCGCGCACAAGGCTTCCCGAAGATCGTCGTTTTGCAGGAATTTATAGCGGCTGGCCTCATAGAGCCGCCAAATTTCCAAACGCCGGGCGCTGATGTCCGCCGGAGCCGCCTTGCGCCGCGTCCACAGGGCGGCCAAGATCGGATCGTCCGCCGGGGCCGCGTAAACGGCTTCCGCCTTATCCAAAAGACCCGCGTAGGCTGCTCCCAGCCATTCAACATGCTGCGCCGCTGAATGAAAACGCAGGCCCAAGGCGCTGAAGGCGCAGGGATGCCGGAGCGAAAAAGGCGAATCGTCGGCGAAAAACGTCTCGCCGTCCCTTTCCCTTTCCCCCATTTCTTCGGCTCTGGCCGCAAAAAACTTCCCCCGGTTGATAAACTCCGGGCCATTCCTTGACTTCACATTTTCGCTTACAGGGTAGTAGTCATAAAGTATAGTCCCCGCGACCCCACATAGCCTCTGGAGTGAAGTTATCAGCTGGTTGCGCAGTAAAAAGTCCTGTTCTTGCTTTTCGTGATCGCCTTCGATCTCCGGATCGTAAAAAATACCCGGGCCATAACTGTCCAGTTCAAGAATTTCGCCTGTTTCCCTGATAAGATAGAAACTTGGACTGGTCATTCTGTGGTCAGCGGCGACAAAGAGGCAGGGGGCGCAGCCCTCGTCATGCCCAAGGGCATAATGGATGCTCCAGCCGGAAAAGAATTCGTCGTCATCAATGTCGCCGCTCGGCGCAAGACGCTCAGGCAGCGTGATCCGCCAATGAGAATACCGCTGGCTGAAGGTCTCCCGAATTTTGTCGAGGCGGATATAGCGCAAATGCATCAAACGCTCCTTTGATTCCGGCCAGACGCGCCTTTAAAAACGGCTTTAAAATTTCAAGATAAATCCCAGGCGGTAATGGTCAAAATCAGTTCGGGAGGTCAAGCCGACATTACGCCGCTTGGCAGGCCGATTCCTTCCGGCGCGCCCATATCAATTCTTATGAACCAGCCCAGCATGGCCG
>JAISRV010000161.1 GCA_031273445.1 Candidatus Adiutrix sp.
GTCTCCAAAAAAGAAGGCATGGTCCACGCCTCCCTTAAGCTCTGGTGCGCTCTTAATGAACCAAAAGTGTTCACTCACTATCAAGAGCTATTCTTATCTATCTTTAAGTGAATACTCTCGGTTGTTGTGGTCAGCCGGGGCTGAGGCTTGGGCCGTCTCAGGACAGTAGCGGCCGCACGCCGAATTCGGCGAAACGCCTGTATATCTCCGGCCCGGAGCCGAAGCGGCCGAGGCCGTCTTTCAGCAGTAGCCAGTCGTCCACCAAAGGGGCCGCCAAGGCCGGATCATGGCTGACCATGACCGTGATGACGGCGGATTCCTTCAGGCGCTTCAGATCGTCCAGCATGGTTTGGGCGCCGGGCCAGTCCAGGCCGCTGAAGGGCTCGTCCAGGAAGACGGCGCAGGGTTTTTTGGCCAGGGCCGCGGCCATGGCCAGGCGTTTTTTCTGGCCCGCCGACAGCGCTTCCACCGGCGCGTCCAGAATGGAAGCCAAGCGCCAGCGCCGCGTCAGTTCCTCAATCAGACCGGCGGTCTCCGCCTCTTTCAGGTTCAGCCCCAGGGTCAGGTCTTCCCGCCCCGTCTCGCCCAAAAGCCAATGGTCTATATTCTGCGGCACCAGGGCCGAAGCCGCCTGAAGGCGTTCCGAGGCGGCTCGGTCGACCTCGTCGCCCAGGCGCAACTGGCCTTGCCGCGGCCTCAGGAGGCCGGCCAGAATGTTGATGAGAGTTGTTTTCCCGCTGCCGTTGGCCCCGGCTACGCCCATAATGCGGCCGGAGGCCGTTTCGAAGCTGAGCCCCGAAAAAACCGGCCGGCCGGGCTCATAGTGGAAGGAAAGGTCGTCGGCTTTTAAAATCATGCCAGCCTCCGGCGCAGCGCGTCTTTGAGCGCATACATCATTTTGGCGACGGCCGCGGCGGCGGCGACGGTCAGAAGCCAGCGCAGCATGACGCCTTGGCCGGCGAAACGCTCAAGGATTTTGTCGGGCACATGACCGTAAAGCGGGTAGGCTTTCAGAAAAATATAGGCCATCGGAGCGGCCACGACGAAAAGGCCCCAGGCGACGGTGAAAAAGCCGGAATACTTTTTCCGCCAGTGCGGCACGCCATAAAGCCAGGCGAATATGAAAAAAATGATGTAGTCGCGATAATGGTAGCCGGAACTTATAAGCGCGCGGCCAATTTCAGTGAGGTCTGGAAGCAGCCAGCCGGAACTGATGAGCGTAAGATAGGCCATGGCGACGATGACGGCTATGAGGCTGCCGCCGTAGAAGCCGGTGACCATAATTATCAGGCCCGTGGGATAAAGCGGCAGGAAACTTAAAGCCTGGGCCTGAACCGTCGCGGCGACCATGAGAGTAAGCCATAGCCCGGCGGACAACAGCGCCATCACCGGCTTCAGCGCGCGCGGGCAATCAGGCTCGGGCCAGCTTAAAAGGCTCAGCGCCAACCTGACGCGTTTCCAATCGCCGCCGGCCCCTCCCGGGCGGGCAAGAGCCGCGCCGGCCGGATGGTCCGGCCCGGCCTCCGCGCGTTTTTTGACCGATTCAGCGCTCATGCTCGGCGCTCCTTGTCCGGCGCGTGTCAGGGAAGAATGACTCCGCCTGTATTATCGCTCAATACGCAATTAATTTCAAGTTATTATAGCTGCGTAACCTAGGAGTCCGCCGGGGAATAAGAGTAGCGACTGCTGCTGAACATGCATTGCGGCGCTCTATTGCCCTGTGGCCGGGTCCGTGATAGAGTAGCCCTAAAAGGAGGTTTTTATGCGTCAATATCAACAGTTCATCAACGGCTCTCTTAAGGCTTCCCCAGAGGATGTTATTGAGGTTGAAAATCCCTATACGCAGAAAATCGTGGCCGCCGTGCCCCAGGGAGGCCAGGCCGACGCCGAGGCGGCGCTGGAGGCGGCGGCCGAAGCTCAGCCCGCCTGGGAGGCGCGCAGCGCGGCCGAACGGGCCGGGTATTTGAAAAAAATGTCTGAAGGCATCCGCCAGAATAGAACGCAACTGGCTAAGATTCTGGTGGAAGAACAGGCCAAGGTTCTGCCGCTGGCCCAGGTGGAAATAGACTTTACCGCGGATTATTTCGAGTACTATGCCGGCTGGGCCCGTATTTTTGAAGGCGAGATCATCCAGAGCGACCGGCCCAATGAAAGCATTTTCATTTTCCGCAAGCCTATGGGCGTGGCGGTAGGCATCTGCCCGTGGAATTTTCCCTTCTTTGTCATGGCCCGCAAGGTCGCGCCCGCCCTTTTGACCGGCAACGCCGCCGTCATCAAACCGAGTTCAGTGGCGCCGGCCACAATTATGGCTTTTGCCGAAATAGTCGCCAAGACTGATCTGCCCCCGGGCGTGCTGAACATCATCACCGGCGCCGGCGCCTCCCTGGGCGAAGCGCTGGTGCGCAGCCCGCTTACGGCCATGGTCAGCCTCACCGGCAGCGTGGAAGCGGGCCAGCGGGTCATCGCGGGCGCCGCCGACAATATCGTCAAGACCTCGCTTGAACTCGGCGGCAAAGCGCCGGCCATCGTGTGCGCGGATGCGGATATTGATCTGGCCGTGAAAAGCGTGGTCGCTTCGCGCGTTATTTTCAGCGGCCAGGTCTGCAACTGCGCCGAGCGGCTGTATGTGGACGAAAAAATCGCTTCAAAATTCATCCCCAGGCTGGTCGAGGCCATGAAGGCCGTGAAATACGGCGACCCCTTCGACCGGAACACGCCGGACATGGCCTGCCAGGTCAATGCCGAGCAGCAGCGCAAGATTGCGGCCATGGTGGCGCGGGCCAGGGAGGAGGGGGCCAAAGTGCTTTGCGGCGGCGATATTCCCAAGACCGAGACCGGCTACTTCTTTGAGCCCACAGTGCTCGGCGACTGCGCCCAGAATATGGAAGCCGTGCAAAAGGAAATCTTCGGGCCGGTATTGCCGGTATTGACCTTTAAGACCTTTGAGGAGGCCATTGAGAAGGCCAACGACAGCGAGTACGGCCTGACCTCCTCCATTTACACCACCAATGTGAACACGGCCATGTGGGGCGTGCGCAAGCTGAAGTTCGGCGAGACCTATGTGAACCGCGAAAACTTTGAAGCCATGCAGGGCTTCCATGCGGGTTGGAGGAAGTCGGGCATCGGCGGCGCGGACGGCAAGCACGGTTTGATGGAGTATCTGAACACGCAGGTGGCCTATATTCAATATTAGCCGGCCGCCGACGGCCTTTTCCCCGCTATGAGCCCGGCGGGCCAGCGTGGCCTGCCGGGCCTTTGCGGCGATGACGCGACAGTCTTTCCCCTTATCTTTACTCCTTGCCGATAAATTGCGAAATCGACGCCCGCCGTTGGATTAAAATCAATATCCTCCAAGAGCGCGACGACGACATTAACCTGCCGGCGCTTCCACAGGCGTGATTTTGTGATATAATCGTTGACTGCGTATTTTTGCGACGCGGCTGAAATTTATAGGCGGCATGTGGAGACCCCGTAAATGAGACTGAAAAACCCCAACAGACCCGGCAG
>JAISRV010000163.1 GCA_031273445.1 Candidatus Adiutrix sp.
AAACATACTTGTCTATAGTCTCCACATACTGTTTGCCCATGGTCACCGGCTTCTTCTGCTTCAGAACGCGCACCAGGGCCGAATTGGGCTCGGTTTCAAAGACGTTGCGGCCCAGCACCTTGCCCACGGGCGCCTCGAATATCTGGGCGTATACTTCGTTGGCGTAAAAAATTATGCCGTCGCCGGCGGCGGCGATGACCCCTTCGCTGTACTGATCCATGATCGCGGACATCAACTCGTGGCCTCTTAAACGGACCACATTCAGCAGACGATCTTTCTTGATATCGCCCACTACCCGCCGCCGCCCGTCCAGGATGGGCACAAGCGATCCAAAAGGTTCCAGGTCGTCCGGGTTGAGGTCATAGATGTCCTGGTCGATGGACAGGCCGGCGGCCGACAGGGCCGGGACCAGGCGGCTTTTCATTATTTTTCCCAGTTTCATATAACGTCTCTCTTATCCTGGTTCAGGCTCCGGGCCGTTAAAGTCGGGCGACGGTCGTCGGGGGCGGGTCTGGATGTATTTTATAGTTTCGAATATAACACAATCGGGGTCGAGTGGCAATTTTGGCACCAAATCGGCCTGGCTTGGAACTCTGGCTAAAACAGTCTTTTGAAAAAGGCTCGACACATTAAGCAATTGAGAGAAATAACCATTATGTTTGACGTTTATGGTAGCAAAAATGCCACTCAGGTCAGCCTTGAGTGCCGAAAAAGCCACCTTTGGTTTAAACTCGCTTAACAGCTATCTATTGTTTTTTATAAATTTATACTAAAAATAGACCTTGGCGCAATTTATGCTTATTGATCTCTGACAAAACGATGTCTTCTATTTTAAAACGCGAAATGGCCATTCCGCGGCGGCTCAGTTCTATCTTCAGCAGTCAGGCCGACCGTACAACACTAAGGAGGTTTTCCTATGCGTACTCGTTTTCTGGCAACTCTTTCCGCCCTGGCCCTGGTTTTGACGCTGGCCGCCTGCGACGGCGGAGTGATGAACAAGCCTCAGAGCAGCGGCGCCGTCGCCGAAAAGCAAAGCTTTAACTGGCGGCTGGCCAGCGTCTGGGGCGACGGCACCTTTCAGTTTGAAGGCGACCGCCGTTTCGCCGAAACGGTCACTAAGCTGTCCGATGGCCGCCTGACCATCACCGCCTACGGCGCGGGCTCAATCGTTCCCACCACCGGGGTTTTCGACGCGGTCCGCAACGGCACGGTGGAATCCGGCGGCGACTGGCCTTCCTACTGGACGGGCTTTAACACCGCCTTTGACCTGCTGGGCTCCCAGGTGCTGGGTTTCAACAACTATGATTATATGAACTGGATTTACGGGGCCGGCGGTCTGGCTTTCTACAAAGAGCTTTATGGCAAATACGGCATGGAATATTTTCCGGTGGCCATGAGCGGCATGGAATCGGGCATCCGTTCCACCAAAAGGATCGCCAAACTCGAGGATCTGGCCGGCATGAAAATCCGTTTCGCCGGGTTGATTCAGGGCGAACTGATTCAGAAATTCGGAGTGACCCCGGTGTCCATGAGCCTGCCCGAAGCTTACGAAGGACTCCAGCGCGGGGTCATCGACGCCATGGAATTTTCCGCGCCGATCAATGACGAAGCGGCCAAGCTCCAGGAAGTGGCCAAATACTGGCTGGCTCCCGGCTGGCATCAGACCTGCTCCGTTTATGGAGTTATGATCAACCAGGACGCCTACAACAAGCTGGACGACGAATTGAAGCTGATCATTGAAAAGGCGGCCAAGGCTGTGGGTCTGGAAACCATGGCCGAATACGGCTGGGGCGATTCGGTTGGCACCAACAAAATGATCGACTACGGCGTGGAGGTCAACTGGCTCGGCGAGGAAGATCTGGACCGCCTTGAAGCGGCCAAAAACGAGGTTATGGTTAAGCTGTCCCGCGAGAATCCGGATTACGCCAAATTGGCCAAGGCCCAGATGCAGTATTTCAAAGATTACGACCGTTACCGCGCCTTCCTGGGCGACTGGAGTTTCGGCCGCACCCCCAAGGCCTACCCTGACCTGCCCTGATTATCCGCCGCGCGGCGTCGGCGGAATTTTCCCCGGCGCCACGTCTCCCTCTCAACAACGCGGGGATTGTTGAAATTCTACCCGAAGGCCCGGACGCCGGCCTTACAATGGCGACGGCGAAGAATCCTCCGGGGCGCAGAGGCTCCTTTCATGTCAACAATTTATAAAATAACCGCCGCCATTGACCAGATCAGCGACTTTCTCGGCAAAATCGCCATGTCTCTGGCCATGATCCTGTTGGGCGTGGTGGTCTTCGAAGTCATCAGCCGCCGGTTCTTCAACGCCCCCACCGTCTGGACCTATGAACTGAGCTCAATGCTTTTTGGGGCCTTCATCATGTTCATCATGCCTTACGGCATGTTGCGCAAGGTCAACGTGTCGGTGGACCTGATCACCCGGAAATTTTCCCTCAAAACTCAACAAATAATCGACCTGGTCACTTACTTCATATTCTTCTTTCCTTTCATGCTGGTGCTGCTGTACGGCGGCTATAAGTTCGCCCTGTCCTCGTGGCAGGTGCAGGAGACCAGTTGGTCCAACTGGAAGCCGCCGCTGTATTACTTCAAAACGTGTATCCCGGCGGCGGCCTTTTTCACCCTGTTGCAGGGCGTTTCCGAATTTCTCAAGCGCCTGATGGTTCTGATGGGGCGCCCGGCCGTGCCCGGCGAAGAGGTTCCGACAGAGGAGGTCAACCATGGCTGAGTTCATTCTGCTGGCCATGTTCATCGCTCTGATTATCGGCATCGCCTCCAACCATCCCCTAGGCTTCGTACTGGGCGGAGTGGGCCTCATCGCCGGTCTGATCGGTTGGGGCGCCGCCTCCTTCAACATCATCGTCAATCAGACCTACGCGGTGATGAACAACTATCTGCTGATCGCCATACCCATGTTCGTGCTGATGGCCAATTTTCTGATGTACAGCGGCGTGGCCGACGGCTTGTTCGAATCGGTCCGCCTGATTTTGGGCACCCTGCGAGGCGGCTTGGCTGTGGCCGTGGTTTTGGTGGCCACGGTTTTCGCGGCCACCACCGGCGTGGTCGGAGCTTCGGTGCTGACCATGGGCCTGTTAGCCATCCCTATCCTGGACCGCTATAAGTACGATCGGGGCCTGACCGCCGGGGTGGTCTGCGCCGGGGGGTCTTTGGGCATCCTGATTCCGCCGAGCATCATGCTGGTCTCCATGGCCTCTTTAGCCCAGATCTCGGTGGGCAAGCTCCTGCTGGCGGCCATCGTGCCCGGCCTGCTCCTGTCGCTGTGCTACATAATCTACGTCATAGCGGCCTGTCGCCTCAAGCCGGAAAAAGGACCGGCCATGACCCGCGAGGAATTGGCCAAATATCCCATGAGTTTCCGGATCAAAGGCTGCCTGATCAACCTGGCGCCGCCGGTCATTTTGATCCTGGGCGTCCTGGGGACCATCTTCACCGGCACGGCCACCCCGACCGAAGCCTCGGCCTGCGGGGCCTTCCTGGCCCTGATTCTGACCTTTTTCTACCGCAAGTTCAGCCTCGGAATGGTTCGTGATTCTCTTTTGGATACGGCCAAGACTTCCTGCATGTGCTTTGTCATCATGATCGGGGCCAACAGCTTCTGCGCCATTTTCATGGGCCTCAACGGCTCCCAGACTGTGGCCGCCTTTGTCCATAATCTGGGGCTCAGCGGCGGCGCGGTTCTAATCGTCATGCTGATCTTGATTTTCGCCATGGGCTGCTTCATAGACTGGATCGGCATTGTGGCCATCTGCCTGCCCATCTTTCTGCCCATCATGGACACTTACGGCTACGACCGCCTCTACGTCTGCGCCGTAGCCGCGGTGGTCATGCAGACCTGCTTCATGACCCCGCCCTTCGGCTACGCCTTGTTCTACATCAAGGGCATCATGCCCGGCGACTGGTCGATGCTGGACATTTATAAAGGCGTCATCCCCTTCCTGATCATCATCCTCTTTGTGACGGCCATGACCCTGATTTTCCCTCAAGTCGTGCTGTATCTGCCGGGCCTGTCCAGTCTCTGAGGCCGCCGCGTCGCTAAATAAAGGAGAAGACTATGACCATAATCAAACCCGTGCCCTTTAAAATCCCCTCGGCGGTCATCACCGGACTGGGTAGCGTTAAAGAAAATTTGCTTGATCAAGTCAAAGGTTTCGACGCCCGCCGGGTGCTGATCGTCAGCGATCAGGCGCTGATCAAGACCGGTTATGTGGACGAACTGAAAGGATTCCTCAAAGACGTCGAGACTGAAGTTTACGCCAACATCGAGCCCGAGCCATCCATTGAAAACATGGAAGAAACTCTGGCTTGGTGTTCCGGCAAAAAATTCGACGTCTTCATCGGTCTCGGCGGAGGCAGCGTCATCGACAGCGCCAAGATGCTGGCCGCTCTCCTGGCCCACGATGGGAAGGCGCGCGACTACGTAGGCGGCCCGAAAACTTTTGAGAAACTCGGCGCGCCCACCATCATGATTCCCACCACCAGCGGCACCGGGGCCGAGGTCACGGTGAACGTGGTTTTCAAGGACAAGGCGGCCAAACTCAAAAGAGTGGCCGTGAGCCCTTATCTCATGCCCAACGTGGCCATCGTCGATCCCTTGTACACCATGACCGTGCCGCCGGCGGTCACCGCGGCCACGGGCATGGACGCCCTGACCCACGCCATTGAGGCCTACACGGCCATGAAGGCCACCCCCTTGACCGACCTCTTCGCCGAGGACGCCATTGTCCGCATCGGCCGCTCCATCCGCACAGCGGTGACCGCCGGCGGCAACGTCGAGGCTCGCCTGGACATGTCCCTCGGCTCCCTGTTCGGGGGCATCGCCAACGCCGGCGCCTCGGTGGGCGCGGTCCATGCTCTGTCTTACCCTCTCTGCGGCGAGTTCAACCTCTCCCACGGGGCGGGCAACGCCTTGATGCTGCCTTACGTGGCCGAACTCAACATGATGGGCAACATTAAAAAGTTCGCCCGCATCGCCGCTCTGCTGGGCGAGGCGACCGAAGGCTATTCGGACCGAGACGCGGCCGAACTGGCCGTAAAGTCCATCAAGCGCCTGTCGCAGGATATCGGCATTCCGCCGCGCATGAGCGAGTTCGGCATCACCGCCGAGGTTCTGCCGCGCTGGGCCAGGACGGTCATCGAAACCCAGACCCGGCTTTTGAGCAACAACCCCCGGCGCCTGACTGAAAAAGACGTGCTGGCCATTTACGAAGCCGCCTTGTAACTTGGAGCTTAGCGGAGCGTCTCATGCAAGCCATACCCAATAATCTGCGCCAGCACGAGACATCGGCAGCCGAAGCGGCCGCTCTAATCCAGAGCGGCCGAACTCTGGCCGTCGGCGGCTACACCTCCGCCGGCTACCCCAAGGCCGTTCCCCGGGAATTGGCCGCCAGAAAACGGGCCGGGGAGCCGCTGGCCGTCAATCTCCTCAGCGGTTCGCTGGTAGGGCAGATTGATGAACTGCTGGCTGACCTGACCATCCGCCGGACGCCCATGTTCGAAAGCCCGGCCATGCGGCGGGCGGTCAACGAGCGCCGCATGGTCTATGTCGAGCAGCAAATCGCCAAGTTGCCGCGCCTATTGCGGTCCGGAGCTTTGGGCGGCATTGACGTGGCCGTGGTCGAGGCCTTGGGTTTTACTGAAGAAGGGCGCCTGATCCCAACCTCGTCGGTGGGGCTGATGCCGCTGCTGCTGGAAATGGCCGACCGGATCATCGTCGAAATAAATTCGGCTCAGCCAGCCGGACTGGAAGGTCTGCATGACGTCTATCTG
Source organism: Candidatus Adiutrix sp. (assembly GCA_031273445.1). GTDB lineage: Bacteria > Desulfobacterota > Desulfarculia > Adiutricales > Adiutricaceae > Adiutrix. The sequence continues at coordinate 5,800 of JAISRV010000163.1, forward strand.
CCGGGCCGACCGCCGGAGCGGCGGCCCATTCCTCTGCTGCATCCAGCTCACCGTTTCGGCGAGCCCTTTGTCCGAGTTGATCATGACAAAATCCGGGCCATCGTCCGCACCGACGAGCCGGATCAGGCTCCGGCGCCCGAGGCCCCTTCCGGGATAATGGTCCAGGTGACCGCCAACCTGCTCAACTTTCTGGAACTGGAAGCGGCCCGTCGCTGGCCGGGGGGACTGCCGCCCATCCAGAGCGGCGTGGGCAACTTGGCCTACGGCCTGGTTACCGCCCTGGGGCGATCGTCTTTCCGCGACCTGAAATTTTTTTGCGGCACTCTCAATGAGGCCGGCATGGAACTGCTGCTTTCCGGCCAAGCCGTGGCCGCCTCCACCAGCGCGGTTCAGATGACGCCGAGGGTTACTGAAATACTTCGTAACCATGGTCACAGCCTGAGGAAATCCCTGGTCATCAGGAACCAGGAAATCACCAACGACGTCGAACCGGCCGCCCGCCTGGAGATTCTGGCCCTGAACACCGGCCTGGAAGCGGATATTTACGGCAACGTCAACACCAGTCACATCGCCGGCGCCCAGGTGGTCAACGGCATCGGCGGCGGAGCCAATTTCGCCCAGAACTCGGGCCTGTCAATTATGCTGCTGCCGTCCTGCGGCAAAGGCGGGGCCATCAGCACCATCGTCCCCATGACTCCCCATGTGGACATCTGCGAGCACGATGTGGACGTGCTAATCACCGAGCAGGGCGTGGCCGACCTGCGGGGCAAGGACGACGTCGAACGCGCCGAAGCCATCATCGCCAACTGCGCCCATCCGGCCTACCGGGAACATTTGCGCCGCTATCTTGACCGGGCGGTGGCCTTGGTCGGCGGGCATCATCCCCAACTTCTCAACGAAGCCTTTGATTGGCATAGGCGGCTGAAGGAAACCGGCAGCATGGCCGAGTCAGGGATTTTCAGCTCCGGGGGGTGACCGCCGGCCAGAGTCAGGAGAAAAATGTTAGGAAGCGTTGCCATATTCGTGCCGGGCATTTCCGTGAAAAAAATGGGAAAAGCCATAACCCTGCCGGTCGACTCCATTTATTTCGACCTGGAGGATTCCGTGGCCCCCGACCAGAAGGACGAGGCCCGCGACTGTTTGCGCAATTTTCTGGCGGCCCGCGATTTCGGCCAAAAATGTCTTCTGGCCCGGGTCAACTCGGTCGGCAGCCCCTGGTGGAACCAAGACGTCGCGGCCCTGGCCGGCTGCCGTAAGCTCTCCGCCCTATTGCTGCCCAACGCGGACCTGGCCTCGGTCAGCATCCTGACCGACCAATTGGAGCGTTTCGACTCCCACCTGAAAATCGTGCCTCTGATAGAAACCGCCCGAGGCCTGGAGGAAGCCCGGGAAGCTGTGCTGGTCTCCAGCCGGGTGTCCGGCCTCCAGTTCGGCGGCGAAGATTACACGGCCAGCCTGGGCATTCGCCGCACCCTGACCGGCGAGGAGATCGCCTACGCCCGCGTCCGACTGACCAACCTGGCCCGGGCCTACAACCTGGACATGATGGACACCCCCTTCACCGCCATCCAGGAGTTGGAACTGCTGGCCGCCGACTGCCGGCGGGCCGTGGACATGGGCTTTACCGGCAAGGCGGTCATCCATCCCGGCCATATTGAGATCGTCCGCCAGGCTTTTCGGCCGGACGAGGCGGATATAGAAAAAGCCCGCCGGCTCATCGCCGCTTATGAACAGCAGACTGGCGAGCGAGCTGGAGTTTTCGCCCTCGACGGCGCTATGATCGACGCCCCCATCATTCAACGAGCCCGGAACACCCTGAAAAAGGCCGGACTATAAAATTGACGCCGCCGTAACGGCATTCAGTGAAAGGAATTTTTAAAATGAGCGATTACAAAGATTACGTCAGCGGCTTGATCAAGCGGGCCCGGGCGGCCCAGATTCAAATTGAGAATTATAACCAGGAGCAGGTCGACAAGCTCTGCCGGGCTGTGGCCCGCTCGGTGACCACTCCGGACCAGATCAAGGTCATCGGCGATATGGTCTATGCCGAGGCCGGCTACGGCGATCTGGAATCCAAGTTCTTCAAGCTGGAAACCAGAGTCAAGGGCGCCTTGTGGGACGTGCTGAAGATGAAGTCTGTGGGCGTTTTAGAGGAAATTCCGGAACGAGGCTTAGTGAAAATCGCCAAGCCCGTGGGCGTGGTGGCCGGTCTAGTGCCCAGCACCCAACCGGAAGTCACCCCGGTGATCAAGGCTCTCTTCGCCCTTAAAGCCAGGGACGCGATGGTCTTCGCCCCACACCCCAAGACCGAAAAATCCACGGCCTACGTCATCGACCGCATGCGCGGAGCCCTGAAGAAATACGGCGCGCCTGAAGATTTGCTGATCTGCGCTGAAAAGCCCACTGTGGACATGACCAATGAAATCATGCGCCAGGCCGACCTGGTGGTGGCCACCGGCGGAGCCCCCATGGTCCGGGCGGCTTATTCCTCCGGCACTCCGGCCTACGGCGCGGGCGCGGGCAACGCCAACGTGGTGGTGGACGAGACGGCCGATATCGAGGCCACGGCCAAGCTGTTGATCAACAGCAAATACTTTGACCAGTCCAGCGGCTGTTCCTGCGAAAACGCGGCCGTGATTCACTCCAGCGTCTATGACTCTTTGATCAGCCATATGAAAGCCAATGGCGCCTATGTTCTCAACGCCGACGAAAAAGAGAAACTGCAAAAAGCCCTGTGGCCCAATTGGCCCAAAGACCACGCCCTCGGCCGGGACATCATCCTCCAGCGGGCTTCGGTCATCGCCGAGCGGTCTGGCTTCAGCGTGCCGCCTGAAACCAAACTCCTGTTGGCGGAAGAAACCGGCAGCGGCCCGGACTACCCCTTCTCTGGCGAGAAACTGAGCGTGGTGCTGACCATGTACCGTTACGACGACTTTGACCAGGCCATAAAAATCATCAAAGCCAATCAGGAGTATCAGGGTCTGGGACATTCCTGCGGCATCCATTCCTTCGACGACGAAAAAATCATGCGCTATGCCATGACCATGAAGAGCACCCGCGTGGCCGTCCGCCAAGCCATGACCGCCTCCAACAGCGGCAGTTGGACCAGCGGCAACCACTGGACCTCCACTCTGGGCTGCGGCACCTGGGGCAAGACCATCGTGGCCGAGAACATTACGGTAAAACATTTCATGAACTTCACCTGGGTGGCCCGGCCCATCAAACCTTATATCCCCACCGAAGAAGAACTTTTCGCCGGGCTTGATTGAGAGACGCGGAGCTCAGGGTAAACAATTAAAAATTGATGCTCCGCTTTATTTAAAAGTCTGAAAACAAACAGGGAGACCTTGGTCGATCTCCCTGTTTGCCTTTGGTGAACCATTTTTTAGACCGCCGCTTCCCGGCGGCCTTTAAATAGGCTATAATAACGGCCATGATGTTTCTGGAACTTTTTGGCGCGGCTGAAAATATCGTGGTCATCGGCGGAGGGGGCAAAACTTCTCTCGTTGGCCGCCTGGAAGAGGAATGCCGTCATTGCGGTCGGCCGGCGCTTGTCGCCGTCACTACCCATTTGGGCCGCAGTCAGTTGGCGCGGCTGGCCAGACTGCAGGCAGGCAGTCAGGAAGAAGCCCTGACGGCGGCTAGCCGGGCGGCTGGAGGCGAAAGGCTGCTCCTGGCCGGCCCAAGGGACGAATCCGCGCCTGGCAAGCTCGGCGGCGTGCCTGTGGCCTGGTTTCCGGCGCTGCGTCGGGCGGCCCCGGCCGATATGCTGTTCATTATTGAGGCGGACGGCTCAAGGGGCCTCCCGCTCAAAGCGCATCGCCCGGATGAGCCGCCTTTGCCGCTTTTGGACAATATGTTCCTGGCTGCCGTCATCGGCCTTGAACTGTTGCGCCGGCCCCTGTTGGAGGCCGTGCATCGCCCGGAAATTTTAAAAACCGTTCTGGGCGAAGATATTGACGACCAGACCACGCTTTCCCCGGCTCAGGCGGCGGCCTTCGTTCGTTCCGCCTGGGCGCGGCTCCCGATTGACCTCATTTTTCTCAATCAGGCCGATATCCTGGCCGAGTCTGACAGTCTCAGGCGCCGAGGCCGCGAACTGGCGGTTTTTTTGGCCGCCCACGCCCGCCGGACGGCCTGGGGCAGCTTAAACGAAGGGTGGTTCAGGGAAATAAGCCTATGAAACGTTTCCTCGCGGCGGCCTTTATTTTGCCGCTTCTGTTTTCGTTGGGGCCGGCCTCGCCCGCTGCGGCCGATACGGTCACTTATGCCGTCAGCCGACAGAGCATAACAGACCCGGACACGCGGATAACCCAGGTCAAAATCGCCGAAGATCACGCGGTCATAACCTTGAACTACACCAACCGCGGCCGCGGCCCGACCAGGGCCAAGCTTTACCCGCCCGGGCACAAGATGGCCTATTACCTAATTGAGACAAAAACCTCAAAAAAATACCCGCTCACCGGCAGCTCCGGCCTACCGACGCATCCCGACAGCGCAACGGTAAAACCGGGCCAGAGCCTGACTTTTGAACTTTTTTTCGGCAAAATTCCTCTGGCGAATTTTAATTTGATGGAGGGCAGCCTCCGCTCCGCCAACGAAACGCCGTGGCACTTTCACGACGTGGAGATCGGCGAGCCCATCAAGATCGAAAAAGGGCCGCAAGCGCCGCCGCAGGAAAAGAAAACCCTGGCCTCGCCCAAGGAGGAACAAAAAAAAATAGGCAAAAATCCCGACTCAAAATAGGTCAATCTTCCTCGAACCCAAACGTATCAAATCTCAGAGTGCGGCAGTTCTCCGTAACGTCCCGGATGGTTTTCTCGGACGCGCCGTCCTGTAAACGCGCCTGGAGAGTATTCACTTAAAGATAGATAAGAATAGCTCTTGATAGTGAGTGAACACTTTTGGTTCATTAAGAGCGCACCAGAGCTTAAGGGAGGCGTGGACCATGCCTTCTTTTTTGGAGA
>JAISRV010000167.1 GCA_031273445.1 Candidatus Adiutrix sp.
GCGGGGCGGAACGAGCGGAACAAAAGAGCGATGAGACAAAAAAGAGCGATGAGACAAAAATGGCGGGGCGTAACGAACGGAACAAAAGAGCGATGAGACAAAAGAGCGATGAGACAAAAATGAGTGATGAGACAAAATTAAAAAAATTCGGGAAATTTTTGCCTGATTTTGTTTGTGGCGGCGCCGGCGGCCTCTGAGGCGGTATGGGCGGCCATGGCCTCATTGGCCCACTGTTGAAGTTCCGCGAAAGAAGCCATGCGAATGACGCGTTTTATTTTTGGTATGACGGCGGGGGGCATGGAGAGAATGGAGGCGCCCAGCCCGATCAGTATAGGGGCGGTGACCAGGCCCGCCGCCATGTCGCCGCACACTGAAACCGGGGTGCCGGTCTCCGCCCCTGTTTCCAGAATTGTTTTAAGCATGCGCAATATGCCGGGGTGCAGCGGTTGATACATGTCCGACACTTCCGGGTCGCCGCGGTCGACGGCCAGGGAATACTGGATCAGATCATTGGTGCCCACTGAAAAGAAATCGGCTTCGGCGGCCAGTTCACGGGCCAGGAAAATAGTGGCCGGAACTTCGATCATGACCCCCAGGGGGGGGGCGGGGTTGTGGGCCAGCCCGTCGGCGGCCAGCGACCGGGCCGCGTCGGCGATCATGGCCCGGCTGCGGCGCAGTTCGTCGAGGCTGGAAATCATGGGCAACATAATGCGCACATCTCCGTGGACCGCAACTCTCAAAAGAGCCCGCAACTGGGTCTTGAACAGGCCTTGGTGGCGCAGGGAAAAGCGGATGCCGCGCAAACCCAGGGCCTGGCGGCGGCATTGCCCCGGCGGCGCCATGAGCGCGTTATCCTGGAGGTTGATCAAGGGCATGGCCTTGTCGTAGCCGACATCCAGGGTTCGGATAGTCACCGGATAAGGGGCGGCGACTTCCACGACCCGTCGATAAGTCTCATACAGTTCATCTTCGGCGGGGAGCGTCTCTCTGGTCAGGTACATAAATTCAGTGCGGTAAAGGCCGATGCCTTCTCCGCCGTAGGAGAGCATGGCCGGAACCTCTTCCATCAGTTCCAGGTTGGCGAGCACTTCTATGCGTTTTTCATCCAGAGTTATGGCCGGCAGGTGCGCGCAACGCACTATTTCCGCGTTGACGGCTTTTTCCATCTGCTGACGCGCGCGGTAAAAATTGAGGGCGTCTGGCGCGGGGCGCACGATGACGTGTCCGGCCCGCCCGTCTATGATTATGAGGTCGCCGTTGTTGATGTCGGCGGTAAGGCCCTTGACGCCGACCACCGCGGGCAGTTCCATGGCTTGGGCCACTATGGCCGTGTGCGAGGTGTGCCCTCCGCTTTCAGCGGCGAGGCCGGCGATTTTGGCGGCGGCGATGCGGGCGACTTCAGTGGGGCTGATGTCATGCACCACCAGAATTGAGCCGGGGGGGGCTTTCGGCATGTCGTCGGCGTCGCTGTCCATCAGGGCGTCTATGACGGCATGTCCGAGCATTTCCACATCGGCCATGCGGGCGCTGATGTAGGCGTCCTGAACTCTACGGAGAATGGCGGATATCTTCTCAATGCTGATGAGGACGGACTGCTCGGCGTTCCAGCCTTCCTGGCTGATCTGGGCGTTGCTGCTCTGAATGAAAATCGGATCGTCCAGCAACAGCAGATGGGCGTCGATAATGGCGGCCTGCGCTTGAAGTTCCGGCGGAAGCGCTTCTTTTGAAGCCGTCAGGCGGCGGCGGATCAGTTCTCTGGCCGCCTCCAGGCGCTTAATCTCGCCGTCGGCCATATCCGGGCCCGTCAGCCGGCGGCATGGGATATGCCTCTTTTTGTGGTCGTAGACGCGGGCCGGGCCGATGGCGATGCCGAAGGAGGCGCCGATGCCGGTCAATACGGATTCGTCCGGCACGAAGGACGGAGGCAGAATCATTCTTCACCAAAGCGATTTTCTATTATTTCGCGCAAGGCCGAGACCGCGCCTTCGGCGTCTATGCCCTCGGCGTGAACGGTGACTTTACTGTCGTAAGCGCAACCGAGGCTGATCAGGCTCAAGACGCTTCTGGCGTCCGCGGCCTGGCCGTCTTTGACCAGTTTAATCGTCGCCTGGTATTCGCCGGCCGCGCGCACCAGTTTGGCCGCGGCCCTGGCGTGAAGCCCCAGACGATTCTTTATGATCAATTCCATTGAGCGGCTTTCGATATCGCGCATCTTTTTTCCTTAACAAACCTTTTACAGAGGCCTTTATATAAACGCTTAACTGGCCAGTCTTGCCCCAGGGCGCGCGCGGCGTCTCCCGGTCCGGGTCCGGGTCCGGTTTTTTATATAAACGCTTAACTGGTCAGTCTTGCCCCAGGGCGGTGACGACAATGGCGGCCAGCGCCACCACCAGGAGCGGATACCAGTAATGCAGAAGCCTGGCCTTGGCCGCCAGGAAACGCAGCCCCATGACGCTGGCCACGACAATGGCCATCGTCAGCCACAACATCAAAAGCGATTCTTCGGCCAGGGCGTCAGTGCGCGTGGCCGCCAGCACGACGGTGGATACGCCGGCCAGGAGGGCCATGGCGCGCTTGAGATTGTGAACCAGTATGTTGATTTTGAGTCTGACCAGAAGGTCATACACGGCCTGTCCGCGGCGATAACCCAGACAGAGGCCGGCAAAGCGCGCCGGGCAGGCCAGAGAGCAGAAAATTATAGGCAAAAGCATGGGCGTCCACCAGACCTCCGCCATGGACAGGACGGCCCAGACGGTGATGAGGCTGCACAGAGGAAGCCATGATTGCCAGAAAAAAGCGTCGCCCACCGCGGCCAGGGCCTGATTCATGGCCGCCAGCCCACGGTCGCGCTCGCTTATTTCCATTTCGCCGGCGGCCACCGACTCTTCAAGTTTTATGGCGATGCCTATGGCCAGCCCGGAGGCGATGGGATTGGTGTTGAAAAAATCCAAAGACCGGAGTCTGGCTTCGCGAAGTCGTTCGCCGGCCCCGTAAATGGCTTTCAAGGCCGGGTCTATGGCCGCGGCCAGGCCCAGATTCTGCTGGCCGCCGGGGTTCCAGGAGGCTTCCAGAAACAGGCTCCGTAAGGCTACATTGGCCATTGTGCTTAGTTTTACCATGGAAAATCATATGACTTAGAGGCAAGCAAAAATCGTATCTTCAAGAAAATTTCCGGCGGCTGATCCCGGCCCCGCCGTGAGGGGCGGAATCAGCCGCGCGCTCCAATAGGGCAGTAGCGCGACGTTCATAACAAGCCGATTATAACATATATCGTCGTGAGGCCTATAATATATTTTCTTCGCCATTTGCATGCTCAGCCCCCGGCTGATATATCCAGACCATGTTGCGGCCCATGGCTTTGGCCTGGTAGAGGGCCGCATCCGCTCTATCTATGGCTGTTTTTAGAATGCGGTCGCCAGGCAGCGCCAGACTCAGGCTGTTGCTTGAAACCACGCTTAGGCCGATGCTGATCGTAACCGGGAGGCTGTTGCCCGGCACCGCGCCCGGCTGGCTGAAAACAGCCAGCCGCATACGTTCGGCGATGGCGGCGCCGGTCCCGATGTCGGTGTTGGCCAAAAGCAGAATAAATTCTTCGCCGCCGTAGCGGGCAAAAATGTCGGCTTTGCGCAGCGTTGTGTTTATGGTGCTGGTGACCAGCTTGATGGCCTCATCGCCTACCGGATGACCGAAAGTGTCGTTGAATTTTTTAAAATGATCAATATCTATCATTAGAATGCAGCATTGGGCGCCCTCGTTACGCTTCATGCTTTCCATCTCGCGCTCCGCCGATTCGAAGAAATAACCCCGGTTGTAAATGCCTGTCAGCGGGTCACGCAATGAACGCTGACGATACATTTCCTCGCTGGCCAGTAGCGCTTCCTCGGTCTGTTCCTTTTTTTTTATTTCATTTTTAAGTTTTTGGGTCATGGCCGTCAGCTCGCGCTGCTTGGCTTCCACGATTTCGTTTTTGATTTTAAGGCTTTCGACCATGCCGTTGAAGGCGTCGGAAATATCGCCCATAAAATCAATGTGCTGATCCAGATCGCCGTTGGCCACCTGCCGGCACTTCCAGGCCAGGTTGTTGAGGTTGCTCTGGAGCATTTTGATGTAGCCGGCCGTCGTTCCCCTGGCGGTAAATTCAAAATCCCATTTACTGACGGAAAAGTGGAAGAGGGCGTTTTTGATGCGGGCCAGAGTTTCATAGGTGCGGACGAAAGACTCGTCGGCCTCCGTCCCTGGCGGCGCCTCCAGGGGCGCGTCATGGCGCATAATAAGCCTTTCAAGGAGCTCCAGCGGCTCAGGCTTCTTATGTGAGGTCTCATCGTTCATTGGCGCGATCATCTACCCTGGATTAACGGACGAATAAAATTGGGGGCGCGGCCTCTCCCGGCCTGATGGGCTGTTTAAAAGGAACTGACCGCGCGGGAGGCCAAGCCCCTGGAGCATAAGAGCGCCGGCCGGCGTTTCTCCGGCTTGGTCGGAGAAACGCATGACGGGCGCTGAAAGGGCGGCTCCGGAATAATGACGCGTCAGACCGCACAGAACCACTAAGTCCGCCAGGTCACTCGGCGACCAGCCTGGCTTCAAAGCGGCAGGTGCGGTCGCTGGTGCACCAGCAGTCGACTTCTCGAACTTTGAACTCGCGGCCGGTATAGCTCTTGAGAATGCCGCCCAGAAAACCTTCGTCATAAACGCATGTTTCATAGCCCAGTTCCGGCAGGCCTGAGCAGTCCAGGTCTTCGGAAACGGTCAGAACGAAATCCAGCTCGTCAAGCTTGGCCCTTTCAACCCTGAACACGCCGACCCCCAGATTACGCAGGGAGACTTCGAGGGTGCTGACCAGAGCGGCAAAATCGGCCGGTTTGGTGGGCGCTATGATGTTTTTGTAATATTCTTCGCCGGCCAGTAAGCCGGCCTCGCGGAAAATGTCGTCCACCCCGTCTGTTCCATAACGCTTTTCAAGCACGTCGCGGAAACAGAACTGCATAAGGCGATAGACTTCCAGACGCAGAGTCGGGCCGAGATTGGGACGCCCGGCGGCGATGTCGCCTAAAAGAGACCAGGAAAAGGCATACTTGCGTTCACTCATGACATAACCTCGCATGTTGGTTTTCCGCGCCCCAGGGTTATCCGCAAGAGACGGAGTCTCGGGTCGGGAAGAAAACGTATTTTCCCCCGCCCTTTTTAACCCGCGGGCGCAATTGTTCTGTTAAACGTCGCCCTCATTTAACCCATTTAATATGGAAGGGCTTTGAGCTGCCGTCAGTCGTTCGGCTGGTCGAAAACACGCTTGAAAATGGCCTCTGTGGCGGCGAAAAAACGGTCCGGCGTAAAGACCGCCTCTATTTCCTCGGCGGAGAGGTGTTGGGCCAGGGCGGCGTCTTCAAGCAAAAGGGTTTTGAAATCCGACCGTTCATGGTGGGCCCGAAGAGCGTTACGCTGTATGTGAGCGTAAGCTTCCACGCGGCTTAGCCCCTTGCCGCACAGGCACAGCAGCAGTTGCTGGGAATTGTGGAGCCCTCCGGCGAGATTGATGTTTTCAGCCATGCGCTCTGGATGGACGATCATGTCGCGCACTATGGATGAAAGGCGCGCCAGCATGTAATCGGTCAGCGAGGCGGAATCAGGGGCGATGATTCGCTCCACGGAAGAATGGCTGATGTCGCGCTCGTGCCACAGCGGCACATCCTCCATGGCCGCCAGACTGTTAGCCCGGACGACGCGGGCCAGTCCGCTGATGTTTTCGGAGCCCACCGGATTTTTTTTATGAGGCATGGCCGAGGAACCTTTCTGGCTCTTGCCGAAAGGCTCTTCGACCTCGCCCAGCTCTGTGCGCGCCAGATGGCGGATTTCCACGGCCAGCTTCTCCATGGACGAAGCCAGAAGGGCCAGGGCCGTGAAATATTCGGCGTGGCGGTCGCGTTGAATGATCTGGCTGGAAGCCGGGGCCGGCGACAGCCCCAGACGGGCCAGGGCTCTCTCTTCGACCTCCGGCGAAATGCCGGGCGCCGAAAAATTGCCCACCGGCCCGGAACACTGCCCGACCGCGATAGTGCGGCGCGCGGCCAGAAGACAGCGCCGGCGCCGCCTGAATTCATCGTAAAAGATGGCCAGTTTCAGTCCGAAAGTGGTCGGTTCGGCGTGTATGCCGTGACTTCGGCCGATGATGGGGGCGTCTTTAAATTCATGGGCTCTGTCGCGAAGAACGGTCAGCAGTTCGTCCAAATCGTTTAAAATGATGTCCATGGCCCTGGTCAGACGCAGCGACAGGGCGGTATCCAGCACGTCCGAAGAAGTCAGGCCATAGTGAAACCAGCGAGCCGCCGGCCCGGCCGTTTCTTCAATCTGGGTCACGAAAGCAATGACGTCGTGACGAACGTTTTCTTCTATGGCGGCTATGCGCTCAACGTCGATCACGGCCTTAGCCTCGATCTCAGCGGGAACTTCGGCGGGAATAAGGCCCATTTCCGCCTGGACGCGGCATACGGCCAATTCCACTTCCAGCCAGGCGGCATATTGGCTTTCCAGAGACCACAATTCAGCCATGGCGCGGCGTTGGTAACGAGAAATCATCAGCCTGTTCCACCATATAAAGAAGCATGCAACGGAATAAAAAATGCCCGAGTCGCGCCGGTCGCGGACAAACCTACACGCCCAGACAGATACTCTGTCTTTCAGTCTCCCTTAGAAAGTCATGCGCCGTCGACCGCGGGTCAAATAAGCCGTTATTTTTTTCGGCTTTTCGCTTTTAATTAGATATGATATCATAAATATTAATGGCGATAAAGGATTATTTTACGGCCATATTTTCTTCAGCCGCGGACAATGAAAAATGCGAAAAGAAGATCACCTCAGGGCGAATAACGGCCGGGCGGCCCAGGGCCGGCCGCGCGGGCTGTGGCTGATGGATTTCGACGGCACCATCAAGCCTTCGGGGGGCAGGCCCGTTTCTTCTGAAGACGGCGAGACCCTGAACAGACTGGGCGGCGACGGCTGGTTCAGAGTGGCGGCGACCGGGCGCAGCCTTTTTGCCTTCGCTACCGCCTGGGATGACGGCATGGAACTGGACGGCCTTATTTTTTCTTCCGGCGCCGCGGCCTGCCTGTGGGGGGCAGGCGGGCCCGGGCGGCGTCTGTTTTCCACGGTCATGGCGCCCAAGGCCGCGCATCGCGCGGGCGTGGGCGCGCGGGCCGGGGGCTTTGGTTTTTTCGCCTATCATGCCCCGCCGGACAGCCACCATTTCCACTATCTGCGGCCGGTCAGAGGCAAGGTTCCGGCCGGTTTCGACAAGCGTCTGGATATGTTCGCCGGCCAGTCTTGCGCCTGGCCGGAAGCCTGGTTCGAAAATTGGCCGCCGCATCATGCGGTCAGCCAGTTTCTGATCATGGTTCCGCTGGATGAAATCGACGGGGTTGAGGCTGAATTCGAACGCCTTTCCCCCGGGCTTTCGCTGATTCGTTCCTCCTCGCCTTTTGATGACGGAATGATCTGGCTGGAGATTTTCGCCCCCGGCGTCTCTAAAGGGTCGGCCGCGGCCAGACTGGCCGAAAGGCTGGGACTGGAAAACGTTCGTTCCGTGGCCCTGGGCAATGATTACAATGATCTTGATCTCCTGGCCTGGGCCGACCGGGCTTTTGTCGTCGCCGACGCCGCGCCCAGCCTGTTGCGTCTTTATCCCGACCATATTGCCCCGGCCGGCGGCGACGGCCTGAAACAGGCCTTAAGGGCCCTGCCGCCGGATTTTTTGAAAACATGAAAAGGCGCCGCCTTCAGGCCCTGGCGGCCGGGCTGATTTTTTTATTGGCCCTGAAGGGGTTGGTCGCCGCCTCTGTCGCGCCGGCCGGCCCGGCCGGCGCCAGACCGGCTCTTAAGGCCGTCGCGGTTTCCTATCGTCCCGACGGAGGCCAGGCGGTCGGCGGCGGCCCGCTTCGCCCCAATGCCCTGACGCGGCTGAATTTGGGCCTTAAAATAGACCTCGCCGGCCTCGACCCGCGACTCCTGGCCCATTTGCCCGGCCAAGGGCGCCGCAGCGCGGCCCTGGCCGGGCGGCGCGGCTGTCTTACGGCTCGGGAAAGCCGGCTTCTGGCCGGACTGATAGACGGAGAACCATGCGCCCGGAACAAGCCCTGACCATTTACGAAATACGCGCGCGCGAAGACGGCGCTTTTCAACCCTTTGAGGGCGCCTCCTGGCGGGACCGCCTGGGCCCGACTCTGGCCGGCCTTCATCTGGAAGCCGATTTCGCTTTCATCTTTTTAGCCGGCGAAGCCTGTGAGGCCGTGGATGATTTTTTACATGACCATCCCGGCCTGGAGCTTAAACATATCCACCATCTGACCTACGCCCAGTGGCAGGACGGCGCGGGCGCCGAGCCGCTCTGGGCCGGCGGATTACTGATCGTTCCGCCCGGGCGGCTTATGGATGAAGCTGAAGACGTCCGCCGGCTCATTATTGATCCAGGGCTGGCTTTCGGCTTCGGCGGCCACCCGACAACCAGTCGCTGCCTGGATTTTCTGGCCAGGGTCATGCGCTCCGGCCCGCCCAGAACCGCCCTGGATCTCGGCTGCGGCGCCGGCATTCTTTCGCTGGCCGCGGCTCTGATGGGGGTCGAAAAAACGCTGGGCGTGGATCACAGCCATCTGGCGGTCGAGGCCTCCCTGAACAATATGCGTCTGAACAAGTTGGAAGACAGGGTGGAATTCGTGCGCGGCGACGCCAGAGACTTCGCCGGCCGCCCGGGCGAATTGTTGATGGCCAACCTTCATTTGAGTCTGCAGAACGAGCTGTTGAAGCTCGGGGCCTTTGAGAGGCGGCGCCACGTCATAATCTCCGGCCTCCTGCCGGCCGAAGGCGACGGGATGCGCGCCGGGCTGGAGAAAATCGGCCTCAAACTGGTCGACCAAGCGCGGACCGACCGCTGGTCGACCATGCTCTTTAAATTAGGTGAGAGTATTCACTTAAAGATAGATAAGAATAGCTCTTGATAGTGAGTGAACACTTTTGGTTCATTAAGAGCGCACCAGAGCTTAAGGGAGGCGTGGACCATGCCTTCTTTTTTGGAGA
>JAISRV010000025.1 GCA_031273445.1 Candidatus Adiutrix sp.
TCATAAACGACATCAGAAACTGGATGATCCAGGAAAAGATGGCTGATCTTGACGAATTGCGCGGCGCCCTTAAGGTTTAAAGCGGCCGGGCGGCCGTTCGCAAGAAATTTGAGTTAATGAGGAAACCGTGTTTTTTTGCGCCGCCGTCCAACCAGAGAGCAAGCCGCCGGCCCGGGGCCGGCTTCGCCGGGCGTTGCCGGCGGCGGCGGTTCTATTGGTCCTGGCTTTTTATTTCGGGCCGGGCTGGACTTTAAGACATTTTTTGGGCAGCGCCGCCCTGGCCGGCGACAGCGGCCCGGAATTCACCTTCGAAAAAGCCGGAGGGTCGCTTTTTTCGCGTTCCGCCTATGTGGAAAATCTTTGCCTGGTCAGGCTTAACGGCGCCTCCCTCGCGGCCCCGGTTTGCTTCGATTCCGTCAGAGCCGAAGGTCTCTGTCTCATCAGCCTCTTCAAACTGTGGCGGGAAGACGGCGGCCATAGCCGAACCCGGGCCCTGCCCCTGGCCCGCCGCCTGGCTGTGGCCGGCTTGAAAACGGACGGCGGCCCGATGACCCTGAGCCTTGGCGAAGCGATTGTGGAAGCGCCGGCCCTCCCGCCGTCGTCCGGCGACCCGGGGCTGACGGCGCCCCTTTTGTTCGACAAACTTCTGGCCAGAAATTTTTTTTACGGGGCGGAGGCCGGCCTGGGATCATTTGACCGGCTGGAGGCCCGAGGGCTGACTCTGACCAGGCTGGGGAGCCTTCAGATGCGCGGCTTCAACGCCGACCTCGGCGGCGAGGCCGGCGCGGTCGCGGCGGCCGACCTGACCATCGGCGGTCTGGACATTAACCTCATGGCCCTGGCCCTGACCAGGGGCGACTTTTTGTCTTTCCTGCGCGGTTGCGAGACCCTTGATCTGGCCCAGGCTGTTTACACGAAAAACGGCCAGGAGGCCCTGACCGTCATGAACGCCCTTTTCGACCGTCAGGAGCCGGCGGACGGGTCCGGCGGCCAAGCGGCGAAATATATCCGCCGGATCAGCCTGAGGGCTGATCTGGCGGCGCTGGCCCCGGAAAGCGGCGCGCAATACTGGCGGCGGCCGGATTTGGCGGCCATATGGGCCATCACAAACGGCGCCTTAAATCTTGAGGCCGAGCTGGAACTGACCCGCGACGCCAAGGCCGGCACGTTGGAATTGGACCAATTGCGCCTGAGCTCGCCCGATTTGGGCCAGGCCGTGCTGCGAGGCCGGGCGGTCGGCGTGTCGTCGACGCGTTCCTGGCAGGCCCTGAACGGGCGGGATCTTTCTCTTCAAAAACTCATGCCGGCCTTAAGCGAATTGGCGACCTGGCGCCTGGCCGGCCTGTCTTTGGAGTTCTCGGATCAAGGTCTGGCGGCCGCTCTCTACCGCCATCTGGACCGTACGGAATTCCGCGACGCCCCCAGCCGTTCCAGCCCGGCCAATATCATGAGCCGCTATATCGCGCCGACGGCGGATAAATTGGAAGAAGAAGGGGGGCTGGCCAATATTCCAGCTCTGATCAATGAAATAGCCGCCTTTATCAACCAGCCGGACAGTTTCAAAATCACGGCCGCGCCTCTAAAACCACTTTCTTTAAAGCGCATGCTTTTGATGCGCTTTGTCTATAACGACAAATATGATACAATCGATAAATTGCGTCTGACTCTTCAGGTCAACAACCGGGCGCCGGTGTCAGTGGCGACGGCCCCGGGCGTGGCTTACGAGAAGCTGCCTTCCTCGCCCCAACCGCTGGACGATTTTTTTAAGGAAGAAGACCTCCCGCCTCCGGCCCATTGACCGACGCCCCTGACGGAGGCGAGCATCCGGAACGGAATGCGCCGGCCAGGCCTCTTCTTCTCTGGCTCTGAACATCATCACAGCGGCGAACATCGGGCGCCGGCCCGTTTCGTTCGCTTCTTAGTCTGAAAAACACCATTATTGTCAGTTGTCCGGCAACCGCCTTTGCGCGGGCCAAGATGGCGCCGGAACGGAAAAGAGGACACTATGACGACAGAGACGCCCGCCGCCCCGAAAGCGCGGAGCAAAAGCAAAACGCCTTTGATTATTGCGGCGCTGGTGATCGTAGCGGTTCTGGCGATTATCGCCGGACGCTCCGCCTCCGGCGACGCCTATGAGACGTTTTCCCTGGCCATGAACAAAATAGCCGGCGAAGGCAAATGGACGGCCGGAAGCCATTCGGCGAGTTTGTTCAGCGGCCTTCTAACGGTCGACGATCTGAAGGTCGACCTGCCTGAAAACGGCGCTTTGACTATCGCCTCGCTGGCGCTCGGCGGCGCCCTGGCCAAGGGGGATCTGGCCGACCTCATCGAAGCCGGCGCCTGGCGCGGGGCCAAAGAGCTGAAAATAGCCGACAAACTTAACCTGACGGGCATAAAGATCACTAACGCCGAGCTTAAGCTGAATTATGACCTCGCTGAACTCAGCCTTGAGTCCCCGGCTTTGGCCCCGGCTGCCCAGGGCGGGGAACTAAGCGGCCCGGTCAGCTTTCTAAAGGCTTTCAAGGCCGACAGCCTGGTTTATAAAAATTTCAGCGGCGCCGCGGCTCTGCCTGAAGACAACGGTCAGATGGAGTTCGGCGCGGGCGAAGTCAGGGCCGTCGGCTTTTCCTTCGCCGGCAAGCCCATAGCCGCCTTTGACAGCCTCGACCCCAGCGGCCTTTTGTCTTCTCTTTCCGCTTTCGTCGCCAAGGAATATGGCGTTAAAAACATGTTCATAAATTTGTCCGGCGAATTTGAAGGAAACGCTCCGACGAAAATAGCCATCAGCCTCGACGAGGCCCTGAGCAAGAACGAGGCTCTTTTGCGCAGCTCCGACTCCTCCGTCCTGCGCGGCTTTAAAGTGGAAGTGGAATCCGAGGAGCTCAAGGCCGTCGGCGCCCTGGCTGAAATGACCACCGCCAAGCTGGACGCCGACGCCTATGTCGACAAGCTGTCCACGGTCATGGCCGCGGCCGTTAAGTCCTCCGACGCCAACCAGATGGAATCGGCTTTGTCGGACCTGCAGACCCTGGGCGATCTGTTCGTCTCCCCGATCGGCTTCGACGACATGACCATGAAGGGCCTGGAGATTAATTTATCCGACCTAATCAGTTTCAAACTGGCCGAAGCTTCGGTCGTCGGCCCCTTCAAAGCCGGGCAGATGCCGGTCAGCCAGAAAAACAGTCTCAAAGGTCTGGAAGTCAAGCTGTCTGAGAACCCGGACAACCCCAGGGACGAAGGCCGGGCCATCTATGACTTTGGCCGCGATTTCGGCCTGACCGTTTTCAGGGCCAACGGCGAAAGCGAGGGCAGCTATGACGCCGCCTCAGGTCTTTTCGCCATCCGCGCCAACAACTTTAAAGTTGACGATCTGGCGGAATTCTCCGCCGAGATTCAGTTCGACGGCCTGACTCCAGGCCGCCTGGAAGTGTTCAACAACACGCCGCTGAACAATCCGTTGGCCTTCATACTGAACCCGGAGGCCATTTTCGGCGAGGCCTCCTTTAACGGCTTCAGCCTGAAAGTTAAGGATCTGGGCCTCCGGGAACGCCTCTACCAGTACATCAGCCGCACCGACGACTCTTTTGACGGCCCGGAAGACGTCAAAAACCAGGCGACCGCCGCCTTGGCGGCCCTGGAAAATCAGTCCGCCGGCAGCCTGAACAACCCGGCCGACCTGCGGCAGCCGTTGACGATATTTCTGGAAAACGGCGGCGGCCTGGAGGTGAAAATCAAGGCTGATCCGCCGCTGTCGGTTCAGTCGGTCCAAAATATGGGCGCCGATCCCAACCGCATCCTGAACTCGCTGGGCATCACTTTCGTCGCCGACGACAAAGCCTTCGCGCCTTTAAACTTTGCCGCCGACCCTCCGGCGGGCGACCTGTCGTCGATGACCGATGAGGAGATGGAGCAATTGCTGAAAGAGATGGAGGCCCTGGACGAAGAGGAAGCCGAGTGAACGACGGCCCGCGCCATTCAGAGCCCAAAAGGCGCGCCGGACCGTGAGCGGTCCGGCCGCGGCAATTCTCACGGCCGGAACAACGGCCCGGCCGGCCGGAACGCTTCGGCGCCGGTCGGCCGGGCCGTTGTTCCGGCCGCCGGACTTACGCCATGTCTAAAACCCGTGAACAGACGGCCTCCGAGCCCTTTGATCCTGGCCCTGGCCGCCTGACGGCCCGCCCCGGCCCGGATGCCTATCTCTTCGCCTTTTCCAGCCGCCAGGGCCCCTGGCCCGATATTGGCCGACGCGGCCGTTTCATCTGCGAGGCCGGCGCTCTGGAGGCCCGCGTGACCGACCGGCGCGGGCCCCGCCTCTCCATCTCTCTAAACTCAGACAAATCCTTGAAGACGGACCTCTCCGGCTTGTTTCTGGCCGACCCCCTCCCGCCGGAAGCGCCGGCCCCGGGGCCGGACGAATCGTCTCTGCCGGGGGGGACGGCTTTTTTGGACCCGCATGACGGCTGGGTCATGCGCCTGACGGAAGCTTCCGGCCAGAAAGCCCCGGCCTTTGATCCGCAAATGTGGCCGACCGTCACTCTGGACGAACTGCCCCAACGCCTTTCGCCCGGGGGGTTGACCTTTATCTGGCGGCAGCGCCCGACGCCGGAGAACGATCCGACCGGGGTCCTGGTCAGTCATCTTGAACAGGCCGGCGACCGAATGCTGATTCTAGGCGACGCGCCGGCGGACCTGGAAAGCGCCGCCGGACTCCCCGGAGCCCTCTTCCTGGGGCCGGCGGCGCCGGGGGAGGCCCTCTGTCCGGCCAGCGTTCATACAAAAATATCTGAAGCGGCCGCGGCCCGTGAAGAGGCCCAGACCGAGCTGCGCAACCAGCTTAACGAACTCAAAAGGGGCGAAGCCGCGGTCAAAGCGGAAGAGGCCCGCTGGGGCGACCTGGCCGCTCTGGAAAACAGATTTGCGACTTTGGGCCGGGAGGCGGAGGCTCGGCGGCGGCGTTGGGAAAAGACGCGGCTGGAGACGAAACGGGCCGGAGAAGCCTGGGAAAAGGCCGCGGCAACCCTGGAAGCGGCCGCTGGAGGGCTGCTGGGCTGGGTGCGCCAAAAAAGGCCTGACGAAAAACTCATTCAACGGGTCAAGGTCAGGCAAGCGGCCCTGGAGGAGGCCGAAGCGGCCATGGCCGAAACGCGTCGGGAGGAAGAAAGTCTTTTGGCCGAGGCCCTGAGTCTGGAAAAACGCCTGTCCGCCATGCGGCGGGACTCGGAGGCCTGGCCTTCGCCCGTGACGCTGGAAGAGCGCCGGCTGGCCTTCAAAAAACAGGAAGAAAGTCTGGCGGACCGGCTGGCCTCTGTAACCGCCCGCCCGGCGCCGACCACCCGGAGTCTGGCCGGTTCGGCCAGGAGGCTATTGGCTTTAACCGCGGATTCGGCGCCGGGCGAAGCGATGGCCGACGAGACCTTCGATGTCATTGTGGTTCATGTTTCGCGGCCGCCGGACCATCGCGGGCGGCTGGCTCTGGCCGGGCTGGCCGCGCGGGCCCGGCGGCATCTGGTCATTATGGGCGACTTCTCCTTCTGGCCGATCTGGAACGGGCGGGCCCCGACAATCAAAGCTGAAGGCGGCGGGCCGGCCTGGGCCAGCCTGATTCTGGCCGAAGCGGCCGATGAAAGGAAACTGTTTCTGGCCCAGGGCGGCCCCTTTCAGGCCGACGCGCGGCAACCAGGCCCGGCCGGACTGCCGCGCCTGGAGCGTCTGGAGTTGGGCGGCGAGTCCGGCCTGGTTCAGGCGGCGAATCTGAACTATATCGTCGCCCCGGGCGGCCTGACGGCCGCCGCGGTCGACGGCGCGGGGAATCTCCCGGAATTCGCGCCTAAAAATAAAAAAAACCAAGCCGCCGCCGCCGCGGCCAGCGGACTCGGACTGCGGGCTGACGGCGAAATCGGCCCGGCCAACCCCGTCAGCGCGCTTATGACGGCCCGGGCGGCCCTTCATTTTGCCGGCCGGGTCGACGCGGACGGCCCGGCGGCCGTCGTGCTGACGGCTTCTCCGGCTCAGGCGAAACTCATCAGCTTGATGCTGGACGATCTGGGGGCCGTTCCGGGCCGGATCTTCTGCGGCGAGCCGCGGGATTTCGCCCACTGGCCCCCCGTGCCTCTGGCGCTGATAGACCCGGCCTTCGAAGCGCCCCATCGGAATCACCCCTGGGCCTGGCCCCTCTTTGGCCGCCGGAACCTCATCGGGGCCTGGCGCTTGGCCGAAGAACGCATCTGGCTGGCCGGGCGGGAGGCCTGGATGCGGGGCTTGCCTGAAAATTCGCCCCTGGCCGCCCTTTGGAAAGCCGCCCCCAAGGCCGCGGAGGCCTCTCTGTCGCCCCCGGCCGGGCGGCCGCCGGGCCCCAATTTCTGGGAAGCCCTGGACAAAGCCAAAAAAGAGGTCTGGGCCATTGCGCCGGCCTTTGAACAATATTGGTGGCGGCCGCTGGAAGAGCATTTTCTGGCCGCGGCCCGACGCCGGGCCGCGGTGACGCTTATCTGCGCCCCGCCCGGCCCCGGCCTCGACCGCGATTACGCCGCCGCCGCCATCAGAACTCTGAGCGGCCACGGCTGCGCGGTGCATCTGGCCGAGGGACTGCCGGGCTTTATGGCGGTGATCGACCAAAGCCACTTCACCTGGGGTCATTTTATCGAAGGCGGCCGCGGCGCCTATGTCTGGGGCGGCCTTAAGTCGGCCGTTTTGCCGGGAGCGGCCGCCGCCCTCAGCGAAATTCTCCAAATACGGCTCATCGGCGAAAAAATGAGCCGCCCCGGCGGCGGGTTGAAGAACTGCCGCCAATGCGGCTGGCCGCTGGTTTTGATCAATCAGGAACACATACGCGGCTATGGCGACGAACAGCCGCTTAAGCTGGCCTGCCTGGGCCGCTGCGGCTCCAAGAGGCCGCGCCGTCTGGACGAACGCGAGCCTTTCGCCGCGCCGCCGAAATGCGGCGTCGACCATCGCACTCCCTATCAGCGCGTCAGCCGCGGCAAACATGATTTCTGGGTCTGCCCCAACCACCCGGCGGGCGACGAGCCGCGCTGCCCCGGCTGCCGGGCGACGCCGGGGGATCCCTCATGAGCGGGCTGATCGGCAAACTGACCGACTTCGTCCGCGGTTTCGGCCCGAACGGCCAGGCCTTCTCCTCGTTGAGGGCGGAAGTGATCTTCGAAGGCGATTCGGAGTTTCACCACATTATCATCATGGAAGAAAACGGGCGCCGCACCATGTTTTTCGGCCCCGCCGGCGAAGAGGCCGAAACTTCCGTCGACCTCCGCAATCCCGATCAGGCCGTGTTTGAATATCCGGGCATGATGCTGGCGGCTCTGCCGCTGATGCCCCAGGGGCGGCGCATCGCCATGCTGGGCTTGGGCGGCGGCTATCTGCCGCGCCTCTTTCGGCGCTATCTGCCTCAATACTTTCTGACCGTGGTGGAGGTGGACCTTATGGTCGCCGAACTGGCCGAGACCTATTTCGGTTTCAGCCCCGGCGACAATGTCCGGCTGGTGGTCTCCGACGGCCGCGACTTTCTGGAGGCGCAGAAGCCCGGCGCCTTCGACCAGATCTGGCTGGACGCCTTTTCCGGCGACTATGTGCCGTCCCGGCTTTCGGGCCCGGACTTTTTAGAGCTCTGCCTGAGCCGGCTCGCGCCCGGCGGCCTTTTGGCCCAAAACCTTCATCAAAGCCGGCCGGCCGCCTTCAGTAGACAGCTTGACCATACCAGGGCCGTTTTTGGCGATTTTATGGGCCTCAGCGGCGTCCGCTGCGGCAACGCCATAATTGTGGCCAGGGCGCCGGGCGCGGAGACCGGGCCGCCCTGGAAGCCGGCCGCCCTCTCCAGGGCCGCCAAAGATTTCGGCCCCCGCATCGGCCCCTACGACCTGGTCAGGGAAATGGGCAAATTTAAAAAATTCGGTCCTTAAAGGAGGGTCCTGTTAATGCGCATGCAATTCAAAGCCGAACTGGCGGCGCCGGCGGCCAACACCGCGTTTTTTCTCTTTGAGGACGACGAAAGCCTGACGGCCAGGCCGGAACTGGCGGCCGTCCAGGCGATTTTGGCGCCGTTGATGGAAAACGGGGAATTCAAAGCCTCGCCCCTGGCGGAACTGCCGCTGAAGACCGCCGACGGCTGGCTGATTCTGGTCGGCTTGGGGCGGCGGGACAAGTTGACCCCGGCCCGCCTCATAGAGGCCGCGGCCAAGGCCGTGGGCCGGGCCGTGGCCCTGAACAGCCGCCGCCTGGACCTGGCTCTGCCTCCGGCCGGGGAGATCGCGCCGGGCCGGGTTTTGACCCTGACCGCCCTGGGCGCTCTTTTGGCTCTTTACAGACAAACCGAGTTCAAAAGCGAGCCCGCCCCGGCGCCGGCCTTAACGAACCTTATTTTTCTGGGCTTCGGGAGCGTCAAGAATGCGGCCAAAATTTTACGCGAGGCTGAAATAACCGCGGAAGCCGTCGCGCTGGCTAGGCGTCTGGGCGATCGGCCCGCCAATGTCCTTTACCCGGAAACATTCGCCAAGGAGGCGGCTGCGCTGGCCAAACGCCATTCGCTGACGGTCGAAATTCTGGACGAAAAAGCCCTGACCAAGGCCAGGCTGAACCTTATCGCCGCCGTGGGGCGGGGCAGCGCCCACGGGCCCCGGCTGGTCACGCTTAAATACCAGGGGGCCGAGGCCGGCCTTAAGCCCGTGGCCCTGGTCGGAAAGGGCGTCACTTTCGATTCCGGAGGCCTGTCGCTCAAGCCGGCCGGCTCCATGGAAGGCATGAAAACCGATATGTCCGGCGCGGCCATCGTCCTGGCCGTCACCGGCGCCGCCGCGGCCATGAAACTGCCGGTCAACCTGACCGCCGTCATGCCCCTGGCGGAAAACATGCCCGACGGGGCCGCCGTGCGCGTGGGCGACGTCATCGCCGGCCGCTCCGGCCGGACGGTGGAAATCACCAACACCGACGCCGAAGGCCGTCTTATTTTAGCCGACGCCCTGACCTGGGCCGGGGAGATGAAGCCGGCGGCCATCATTGACGTGGCCACCCTGACCGGGGCCTGCGCCGTGGCTCTGGGCGATTTGTGCGCCGGCCTTTTCAGCAACGATTCCGCTTTGCGCAGAGGGCTGATGGACGCGGCGGAGGCCATGGGGGAACACTTCTGGCCGCTGCCGCTTCTGGACGAATATGAAGACAACCTCAAAAGCGAAACGGCCGACCTGATCAACGCCCCGACCGTGCCCCGCGGCGGCGCCGTCAACGCCGCGCTCTTCCTGCGCCGTTTCGTGCCCGCGGAAATCCCCTGGGCCCACCTGGACATCGCCGGGCCCGCCCGGGCCGGCAGCCCGCGGCCAGGCACGCCTGTCGGCGCCGTCGGCGTGGCCGTGCGCTCCCTTGTGGCCTACCTGAAGTCCCGCCCCTGAGCCGCCCCCTCGCCCATGTCTGAAACAAAAGTGATCGCGGCCATTGTCGCCCGCTCCAGTTCCCCAGCCCGCCCGGCCCGTCTTTTGACCGACCGGGCGCTGACGACGGCGCATGGCCAATCGTCTTTGGCCCACATCGTGCGACGGCTGTCGCTGTGCGCCGGGCTGAACGCGCTGACCCTGGCCGCCGGCGACCCCGAGGCCGACGCCGGCATCATTCTGGCGGCCGCGCAACTGGGCCTGCCGGCCGTGGCCGGGCATCCCCGCGATATGCCGCGCCGCCTCCTTATGGCCGCCGAGAGCTTTAACGCGGCTCACGTCGTCCGCGTCAACGGCAACTTCCCCTTGATAGACCCCTGGGCGCTGGACGACCTCATCAGCCGCCACTTGCAAAAGAATTCGGATTACAGCTCCAACAGCCACTACCGGGGCGTAGTCTACGGGCTGGGGGCCGAGATATTCAAGGCGGCCGCGCTGCGGAAGCTGATCGCCGGCGAATCTCCCGGCGGCGCCGGCCTTGATGCGCGCGTCTTCATGCGTCGCCCCGGGGATTTCAGCGTCAATCTGGAGCCGGCCGACAAAACCGCCCCTGACCTGCGGGTCAGCCTTGATTTCGCGGCCGACGTCCCCGTTGTGGAGGCTATTTTCGAGCGCCTGGGAGAGCCGGACAACGCGGCGGTGATCGATTTTTTCGCCGACCGCCCCGAATTCGCCGCCTCCGCCGCGGGGGCGGCCGAAGTGGGGCTGCAAAAAGTCCTGCTCTTTCCCGAAAAGCTGGCCGCGCTGAAAAACAACGGCCCCGGAAGCCGCGATCTGAGTTACCCGATTTCGGTCGAACTGTCGTTGACCAATCGTTGCAACCAGAACTGCCGGTGGTGTTCCGACAAAAAACTGCGCGCCCGGACGCCCGATCTCGTCAATCCGGATATGCTCGAACTTCTGTTCGCCGATCTGGCCCGGGGCGGCGCCCGCGGGGTGACCATAGAAGGCGGAGGCGAACCGACTCTGGCCCCTTTTTTTGAAGAGGCCGTGCGTTCAGCCGCGGCGCGCGGCCTGGCCGTGGGCCTGATCACCAACGGGCTGGACCTTTTTCCGCCGGAGCGCGACTCCGACATATACCGGCGGTTCGAATGGATCAGAGTCAGCCTCGACGCGGCCGAACGCGGGCAGTATCTGAGACTTAAGGGCGTGGACGGTTTTGAAGCGGCCATGGCCGCCATAGGCCGCCTGGTTGAGGCCGCGGCCCCGGCGGCCATCGGCGTAGGCTATGTGCTGACCTCAGAAAACGACGAGCCGAACCTTCTCCAGCACCTGATTTCAACTCTGCGCGCCATGGGCGTGAATTATATCCAGATTCGCCCGGTGGTCGACCACCCGGAGATGGTCAGTTCTTTGTCGGCCGGTTTTCTCAAAAAATTCGAAACCCCCGATTTCAGCGTCAACCTGGCCGCCCTCACTGAAAACCGGGCCAGCGGCAACCTGGGCCTGCCCTGTCTGGCCCACAGCCTCTCCACGGTCATCAGCGCCGACGGGGCGGTCTGGCTTTGCGGCCGTTTGAACGCCGCCGAAGAATGCCGCCCCCTTGGGCGCCTGACCGAAGCCGCCTTCGCGGAAATCTGGCGCGGCCCGGAACGGGCCGCCCAAACGGCCGAAGCCGCCGACCCTGACTTCTGCAAAAGCCATTGTCCCCAATGCCGCATGACTAAATACAATCAACTGCTGGCCGATATTGATCGTTTGAAAACCAAAAATTTCATCTGAATTTTTATTGTCCGCCTTTATAGCGGGCTTCGGCCTCAGACATGAATTTTTGCAGGTTGACCACCCGTTTTTGGTCTGAGGGGTGGGTGGAAAAAAAGTCGGTTTTACTTTTTTGGCCGGAGGCTTCGGCCATGCGCCGCCAGAAGTTGACGGCTTCCTGGGGGTCATAGCCGGCCATGGCCATCAGCGACAGGCCGATACGGTCGGCCTCGGCTTCGTGCGCGCGCGAGAAAGGCAGCATGATGCCCACCTCGCTGCCCAGGCCGTAGGCGGCCATGGCCATATCGGAAGTCAGGGCGGAAGCCCCGCCCAGGCCTAGCCCGACGCTTAGAACCGAGGCGCCCAGGCCGGTCATGAGCTGCTGACT
>JAISRV010000028.1 GCA_031273445.1 Candidatus Adiutrix sp.
GGCCAGATGCTGAGAACATCTGGCCCGTTTTGCGTGTTGTGTGCGGTTTGGCCTTGCTTGTTCCAATACATGCTCCCACGCGATAGGGGGAGCGGGAGGGGGTGAAAGGGGGATGCTGTAAGCTCAATCCGCCTCAACCCTACCATATTCCCACATTGAGGTCAATAGCGTGGATTGTGCATTTTTTGCACGTTCTATACACGCTCTATGCACGTTCTATGCGCGCGTCCTTGACTTTCCCGCCTCCGCTTGGCAATATGTCAATATATGGAGGCATTATGACCAGCGAACCGCTATTGATTGTGGGTACAAACAAAATCGCCAAGGTACTCGGCCTCAGTCGCCGACAGGTTTGTCGCCTGATCGGACGTGGAGGATTCCCAGCCTACCGTATTGACCATCGCGGCTCATGGATATCCACGCCCGAAAAACTGGCCGCCTGGGCAAACGCCCTCATCCCGACGCCCGCCAAGCCCGCCGCGCCGCGCCCTCTAAAGGGTTGGCGCCCACAACATTAAACCCAGCCCCACACCGCCCCGAAAGGCCGCCTCAAGCGGTCTTTTCTTTTTTCAAAAACCTGTCAAGAAAAAAATGCTGTGCCAAATTAGGTCATTTTTGTGCCAAGTTGGTACGTTTTTGCGCCAATTTGCCCGCCTCTAAAATTTTGTAAAAATCGTGTTGTATACTTTTACCAACATTAAGAGATTCACGGAAACGTGAATCGACCCCCGAGGAACGAAGTGACGCGGGGTACCTCAGATGATGGATATTTTTAGTTTTAGTTATTGTAAACGGTGAGAATGATAGAGATGATGTGGGTTGATGGACATATGAAACTATTCGGTTTTATCCGTTGGGATCGTCCAGACGAATACACGACCGTCCATGCGTTTGATCATGTTCGCAGTGCCGCGGCTTTTCCCATCCCACAGGGCAACGCCATAATTCGCATATTCGGCCATCTGCGCATTGCGTTTTGGCCCGGCAGCGCGGCCATACTTTTTCCAATCGGCGGGGAAAATCTTGCAGGGCAGGTTATGCGTCTGAGCAAATTGTTCGCCGAGGGTATCCGCGCCCTTGGCGCCACCGCTCACAATTTCTTCAATCGTATCGACGGCAATACCAGACGCAGTAACGGCCGATTCGAGTTCGGTCATGCTGTCAATGTTCCTACTGCCGAAGATTACCAGTCTCATATCCGCCCTCGTATCTGTAGTTTTATAATAACGCGATACATGGGCCAAAGTCAACCAAAATCGTGCGATTTAGCCCATTCTGGCGCGTGAGCCAGTAAATTTTGTAGTTTATAAAAAATGGATAACGAAAAAATAAAATCGACGGCATGGCCCAAAAACTTTCCACATGTGATGGTGATGACAACTATTGCAAAAATGAAAGAACATGCCGATTACACGGCGGCGAAATGCGGCGATATGGACGCGGCCGTCCGCCTTATTTCAGATATTGCAACCGGCAGGAATCAGCATAAAAAAATACAATATCTGGCACAAAAATATCCCGATGCAATTATATCAGCCGTTTACACGATGGAACACGGGAACGCAAATCAAATACCGCAAAAACTCGCGAGTTATATAGGGATAAAGGCTGGACTTGCTGTTGACACCGACATTGTTCAACTCGCCAAAAGCGGGCGAACAGGCGAAGACATAATATACAGGCTGGCGTGTAGGCCAAAATTTACCGGCAACATACAGGCGGGCCGGCGATATATTATCGTTGACGATGTTGTTACGATGGGAACAACGCTAAACGAACAGCGTCAATATATTGAGCAAATGGGCGGACATGTTGTTGCTTTTGTCTGTGCGGCTACGGCACAATTTAGCCACAATATCGCCCTATCTGAAAAAACAAAGAAAAAAATTATTGAACATCCGCTCAATAGCGAGCTGTTAAAATTTTTAGAGGACACCGACATATATGGAGGTCATTATGAATCGCTCACAGAGTCAGAAGCAAGGGCCGTCCTCAAAATCAAAAATTTTGACGCCGCAAGAAATAGAATCTTTGCAGAAAGGCAAGTCGCTAAGTCACGAACATTCGATGGAGAAAATAGAAAAACACGAGTAGGCGAGGCCGCCAGCACTGGCTGTCTTGGCGCAAAGCGCGGCCCAAAACCGAAACAATACAATGAGGATGTGGCAGAAAGTGTTCGGGTAATGGCAAAAAATGGCACTCCCCTCGCGGATATTGCAAAAATCATATCAATGTCGCCCGTGACGCTTTCAAAATTATACCACGATGATTTTTTGACAGGCAAGGCGGAGGCGAACAATACGATCGGACACACTCTATACGAAAAAGCCGTCAATGGCGATACGGTGGCGGCCATCTTCTGGGCGAAAACGCAGATGGGCTGGCGCGAAACCCAAAAAGTTGAGGTGACGCAAAACACCAATGCCGAAGTCTCCGTCTACAGGATTCCCGACAATGGCCGAAATTAGACCGCAGCATGGCCCCCAAGAGGCTTTTTTGGCGTCACCCGCCGATATCGCCATTTACGGCGGCGCGGCTGGCGGGGGGAAAACCTGGGCCTTGGAGTTTGAGCCATTGCGGCACGTTGACAAGCCGGGTTTCAGCGCGGTCATTTTCCGGCGCAACGCCGTCCAGGTGCGCAACCCCGGCGGCCTCTGGGACGCCTCTATGAAAATCTATCCTGGGCTGAAAGCCACGCCACTTTCCCAGCCGATGGAGTGGCTGTTTCCCAGCAAGGCCAAAATCAAATTCGCCCACCTGGATCATGAGACCACCGTTCTCGACTGGCAGGGGGCCGAAATCGCCCTGATCTGTTTCGATGAGTTGACCCATTTCAGCGAGAGCCAATTTTTTTATATGCTCTCGCGCAACCGGTCAACCTGTGGCGTCCGGCCCTATGTCCGGGCCACATGCAACCCCGACGCCGATTCCTGGGTGGCCAACTTCATAAGCTGGTGGATTGACCAGGAAACCGGCCTGGCCATCCCCGAGCGCTCCGGCCAAATCCGCTGGATGATACGCCTGGGCGATAAAATCGTCTGGGCCGACAGCCCCGATGAACTCAAGCGCGAATATGGTGATGAGAGTCTGCCCAAAAGCGTGACCTTCATCGCCTCATCGCTCTTTGACAATAAGATTCTGATGGAGGCCGACCCCGGCTACCTGGCCAACTTGAAGGGCCTGAGCGTGGTCGAGCGTGAACGCCTCCTGGGCGGCAACTGGAAAATCAGGCCAGCCGCCGGGCTGTATTTTCAACGCGCCTGGTGTCCGGTGGTCGAAGCCGCGCCGACCGATCTGCAACTTGTCCGCTATTGGGACCTGGCGGCCACGGAGAAAATAGAGAGTAACGACCCCGATTTCACCGTCTCCGTCAAAATGGGCCGGAGCAAGGCCGACGGCCGCATTTACATATTGCATTGCTTGAGTATGCGCCAAAGCCCCTTTCAGGTCAAAAGCGCCGTGATAAACATAGCCGGGCAGGACGGCCGGAAAATGCCCCTTGTTCTACCGCAAGACCCCGGCCAGGCCGGCAAAGCCCAGGCCCGAGACTTTGTCCGGGCGCTGTACGGCTATCGGGTTCTGACCCGGCCGGAGAGCGGCGACAAGGTGACCCGGTTCGGCCCGTTCTCCGCCCAATGCGAGGCCGGGAACGTGGCCTTCGTGCGCGGCGAATGGAACGAGGAACTGTTTACGGCGCTGGAGGGATTCCCGGCTGCGCCCCATGACGATCACGCCGACGCCTGTTCCGGCGCATATAACTTTTTGACCGAAAAGCGGCCGCCCATGCGGTTCAGTCGCGGGGGCGCCAGACGATGAGACGCAACAAATCAAAAAGACCGCGCGGCGGCATATCCTCCCCTCCCGGCCCGAAACGCTCTTTCTCCTGGCCATTCGCGGCCGGGGGGGCCGCCGCGCCCATTCCTACCCTGGATGATCTGCGGGCCAAATTCGGGCCGGCCCGCACTTTGGGCGCGAGTGAGGAAATCCGCCTGGCCGCCGATTCGGCTCTGGAGTCGTCGGGGGCCTATTCACTCATGCAACACGCCTCGCAGATGGGGCTTGGCTATGGGCCGGGTTGCGGCGGCCAGTTCCTGGGCTACGCCGCCCTGTCGGCCCTGGCCCAGGACGGCCTTGTTTCCGCCTGTGTGGAGACCGTGGCCGACGACCTGACCCGCGCCTGGATCGAGCTGAACCGGGCCGGAGATGAGCATATCGACGACACCGAGGCCGAAGCCCTGACCGCCCTGGAAGGCGATTTGAAAAAGTTCCGCTTGCAGGAAGTCTTTCACCGGGCGGCCTCCCTGACCGGCTGGTTCGGCGGTTGTTTGATTTTCATCGACACCGGGGCGTTCGGCGATGCCCTGCGCGAACCGCTCAATCTCGACGGCGTTTCCGCCGAGATGCGGCCCGGCGCCCTGAAGGGCTTTCGCGTGGTCGAGCCGGTCAACTGTTTCCCCGGCGTCTACAACTGCACCGACCCGCTGGCCCCGGACTATTTCAAGCCGCGCAGCTGGTGGGTGCTGTCGCGCGAGGTTCACGCCTCGCGGTTTATCCATATGGCCGGGAACGACCCGCCGCTGCTGTTGAAGCCCGCCTATAACTTTTTCGGCATTCCCCATGCCCAGATTCTGTATGACTATATCCAGCATTTTCAGGAGTGCCGACAGGCCACGCAGCGGCTTTTGACCAAATTTTCCCTGACCGCCCTCAAGACCGACATGCAGACGGCTATGGCCGGGGGCGGCACGGCCGACCTGGATGAGCGGTCACGCTATTTCGTCCGGACGCGCAACAACGACGGCCTGATGGTCATCGACAACGAGACCGAAGACCTGATCAAGCTGGAGACGCCTCTGAGCGGAGTCACCGACATCGCCCGGCAGTCGCTGGAGTTTGTGGCCGCCGTCAACCGCACCCCGGCGGTGAAGCTCCTGGGCATTTCCCCGGCCGGCTTCAACGCCACCGGCGAAAGCGACCTGCGCAACTACTATGACCACATAGAGAGTCGTCAGGAAAAGCTTTTCCGGGCGGGGCTGGACAAGGTTCTGAACATCATCCAACTGAACCGGTTCGGCCGCATTGATCCGGTTATAAATTACGAGTTTCGTCCTCTGTCGGAGGCGGACGAATCGGCGGTCATGACGACGCAAAAACTGAAAGCCGACATTGACGCCGTGCTTCTTGACCGTGGCGTTCTCAGCCCGGAAGAGGTACGGCAGCGCATCGCCTCCGA
Organism: Candidatus Adiutrix sp.; assembly: GCA_031273445.1. Classification (GTDB taxonomy): domain Bacteria; phylum Desulfobacterota; class Desulfarculia; order Adiutricales; family Adiutricaceae; genus Adiutrix. The sequence continues at coordinate 5,234 of JAISRV010000028.1, forward strand.
TCCGGACAGCGGCCACAACGGCATTGACCCGGCCGAGTTGCCGCCGAACCCCGGGGCAGACTTTCCCAGCCCGGACGATGAAGACCGGGCCGGGGCCGTCTATGGCGGCCTGAGCGGTCTTGGAGGCATAGTCTAATGGCGGCGGCCCGGATCATAAAGCGTCGGCCCCTGGCGGCGCGGGCGGTTTTGCCCAATGCCGCGCTGACCGCCGAATATCACCGGCGGCTGGCGGACCTGATCGCCGAAATGCGGGCCGATGTTGACCGGCAGGTATTGGCCGCCTATGGGGGCCTGAGTCTCCCAAAGGCGACGACCGCCGCCGACGCCGCGCCCCGCCCGAAGGGCATGACCGAGGCTGAGGTTGACAAATTGATGGAGGAAATTGACAAGCGCGTGGGCCGCATCGGCCGGGCCTGGCAGACCAAATCAGGCCGCCGGGCTTTCGATCTGGCCGAATGGCTGGTCGGGCGCGTGGACGGCTACAGCTCAAGGGCCATAAGGGAGGCCCTGAAAGCGGCTGGGTTCACCGTCAAAATACGCAACACGCCTCAGATAACCGCCGCCTGGAATGCGGCCGTGAAAGAAGGCGTCGCCCTGATAAGAACCATCTCCAACGAGTACATGGGCCAGGTGGGCCGGGCCGTCTGGGAGAGCGCGTCGAGAGGCCGAGACCTGCACTACCTGAAGGAGCAGCTTTTGAGCGTTGGCGTGAGAACGGAGCGCAAGGCCGAGCTGCTGGCCAAAGACCAAAACAATAAAGCAACGGCCGCCCTGTCGCGGGCGCGGTACGAAGACGCCGGGGTTACGCGGGCCATCTGGATGCACAGAAGCGGCAGCAAGCAGCCCCGCCAGACTCATATTGAAATGAACGGCAAACCGTTCGACATTGCCGTTGGCCTCTATGATAAAGACGTCGGGCGGGAGATTCAGCCGGCCGAACTGTATTACTGCGGCTGCGCCATGCGGCCGATTCTGCCGAGGGACAGAAGGGCGGGGATTGAATGAGCGACAAACCGCTAAAACACATGGTTTTCGACGTCGGCAGCCGCCGCCGCAAAGACGACAACGGCTTTCTCCACGTGGCCGTGAGCCATATCAGCAAGGAAACCGTCAACCCCTATTACGGCCGTGAAGTGACCGACTGGGAAGACCTGGGCCTCGACCCGGACAAGATTTATTACGGCTACCGGGCCGGGGAGGAACTGGCCAAGGGCGCGGAGACGTTCAACGGTCTGCCGCTCCTACTGGGCCATTACCCCGAAAGCGCCGAAGCCCCCCAGAAAGAACACCGCGTCGGCAGTCTCGGCACCGAGGCCGCCTTTAACGCGCCCTATCTGGACAACGCCCTGATCATCACCGACGCCAGGGCCATTGAGGCTGTCGAAAGCGGCCATTGCCGCCAGCTTTCGGCGTCGTATCAGTTCACCCCGGTCATGACCCCCGGCGAGTTCCAGGGCGACGCCTATGATTTCATCATGACCGACATTCGCGGCAACCACGTGGCCCTGGTCGAGGAAGGCCGGGCCGGGCCTGAAGTCGCCGTTGCGGACAAACAAATAAACCTACCGAACCCCCAGACTGAAAGGACTACCGACATGGGATTAATCGACAAAATCAAGAAACTGATCGCCGAGGCCGAGAAGGGCCGGGTCAATGACGAAGAGCCTGAGGAGCTGAAAATCGAGGTCAAGGCCGAGCCTAAAGAAGACCCCGTTCCGGCCGTGACCGATAACCCGGCTGAAGAGCTGGCCGCCCTGATCGGCTCCCTCGAAGACAAAGATATGGCCGCCAAGCTCATGGCCCTGGTCGAGGCTTTGCGGCCCGCCCAGGCCGCCGATGAAGACAAGCCCGCCGCCGAGGAAAAGGCCGCCGCCGACGAAGACGAACCGGCCAAGGACGAAGACAAAGAAGAAGCGGCTAAAGACGAAGACAAGCCGGCCAGCGAGACCAAGGCTATGGATCAGCAGTTGCGCCGTCTGGCCATGGACGTGAAGGCGGCTGAAGACAGAGCCGTAAAGAAGGCC
>JAISRV010000238.1 GCA_031273445.1 Candidatus Adiutrix sp.
GGCGCTCTGGCCGGCCGGCCGGCCTGAATTGAAGGAACTGGAGCTGGCCGGCTGCGGCCGGCTGACCGACATCTCCGCCCTGGCCGGCCTGACCGGCTTGACCAAACTGAGTCTGTCCCTCTGCGCCGCCCTGACCGACCTTTCCCCTCTGGCCGGCCTGACCGGCTTGAGGGAATTGGGCCTATACGAAGTCAGGCGCCTGACCAACCTCTCCCCCCTGGCCGGCCTGAGCGGCCTGAGCGCCCTGAGCCTGTACGAAGGCCGGCGTCTGGCCGATCTTTCCCCTCTGGCCGGTCTGGCCGGCCTGACCAGGCTGAACCTGGGCCGCTGCGACAGTCTGAACGACCTCTCGCCCCTGGCCGGCCTGAGCGGCTTGAAGGAACTGAGCCTGTATTGCTGCGCCGGCCTGACCGATCTCTCGCCTCTGGCCGGCTTGGCCGGCCTGACTGAATTGAACCTGTACTACTGCGGCCATCTGGCCGACCTGTCCGCCCTGGCCGGCCTGAGCGGCTTGAAAGAGCTGTGCCTCTACTGCTGCGACAGTTTGGCCGACCTCTCGCCTCTGGCCGGCCTGAGCGGCTTGACCAGGCTGAACCTGGGCGGCTGCGACAGTCTGACCGACCTCTCGCCTCTGGCCGGCCTGAGCGGCTTGAAGGAACTGAAACTGGGCGGCTGCGGCCGTCTGGCCGACCTTTCGCCCCTGACCGGCTTGACCGGCTTGACGGCGCTTTGCCTGACCAACTGCGACAGTTTGGCCGACCTCTCGCCTCTGGCCGGCCTGACCGGTTTGACGGCGCTTTGCCTGACCAACTGCGGCAACTTGGCCGACCTCTCGCCCTTGGCCGGCCTGGCCGATTTGAAGGAGCTGAACCTGGGCGGCTGCGGCCGGCCGGCCGCCCTCTCGCCCCTGGCCGGCCTGACCGGCTTGAAGGCGCCCGGCCTGACCGCCCCAGGAGCCGGGGGCCATAAAAAAAATTAATAATTTTATAGATATTGCGCCTATCAGGCGGCGGGGGAGGGCGATTGCGGACAGCGACCGGCTGAGCATGGCCTACCACACAGAGCAGACCGCATTTCGGCGAAATTCTCGCTCATCTGGCGGAAAACTTGATCGGCGCGGTTATGCTGAGGCTGTCCTGGCTCATCTCCTTGGGAAAGGCCGGCATGGGGGCGGCCCGGAGCAGTAGGGCCATCACTTCCTCGTCCAGAATGTCGTGTCCTGAGCTTTTGACCAGTCGGGGCGAACGAAGATTGCCGCTGCGGTCCAGCGTAAAACTTACGGTGGCTGTGCCATGCAGCCTTTGGGTCTGGGCCGCTTTCGGGTATTTTTTATAACGTTCCAGTCGACGGCGTATTTGAGAAATATAGGCGTTCGAGGCTTTGGGGTTGCCCGCGCCTTGGCCCCCGCCAACGCCGCCCCGGCCTGTTCCGGGGCCTCCGCCGCCTTGTTTCGCTTCAGCGCCGATATGGCCGCCGGGCGCCTGGGCCGGCGCGGCCTTCCGAACCGGTTTCGGCCTCGCCGGCGGTTTTGTTTTCGGCTTCGGCTCCTCTTTAGGCGGCGGAGGCGGGATTACTTCAGCTTTTTCCGCCAGACTTTCAATTATTTCCGGGGCCGGCTCTTCTTGCGGCTCCGGCTCAGGTTCCGGCTCAGGTTCAGGTTCCGGTTCAGGTTCCGGTTCCGGCTCCGGAGTCGATTCCGGCCCGGAGGCGATTTGGTCATTGTCGGCGCCGCCAGGCGCCCCGCCGTCCGGATCATAGTGGGCAAAATCCATGACCGCCAGGGGTTCATATTTTTCCGCCCGGTCCAGGTCGCCGGCCAAGACCAGGCCGAAGCCCGCCATCAGGTGCAGGGCCAGCGCCGCCGCCGCGGCCCGGCGCAAAACCATTGTCTCATAACGTATTTCAGAAAAGGTGGTCATGGTTTCATGGAATGGTTTCATTAGATATGGTTTTATTGATTGAGATTGATTTCGGAACCGCCGGCGGATGAGGCCGACGACGGGGCCGCGCTTTCCGAAACCGAGCCCTCCGGCCCTGGCGATGACGGCGGCGGCTGATTCTCCGATGAATTTGACGAATCATTGAAGTCTGGCGGTATTCGCCAACGATGCTGTCCGCAAAAGACCGTTTGCCCGACCCGCTGTCGCTGTGGGCGACGCTCACGGACGACGGCGTGCGAATTGAGATAGCGAAAGACGAACTACTCACGGGAATATGGGGGAATGAACAATGGTCAGAGGACTGAACAGCTTCAAATCGTGGTTTCAAAGCTACGAGCGAAACTACGCGATAATCGGCGGCACTGCTTCCGCAAGGACGGCAAATACCCCGTTGCCCTTCGGTCGCTGTCTGAAGCGCCATGACTTTGCTCACGGCCAGGCCAAAAGGGTATGGGCCACCTCTATTACATGCCCAGGAACACATGTATGCGTGGTGTGAAAACGGAGTGATCCGCCATTTACAGCAGGGGCATCTTGATCAGACAGAAGGCCAATGGCGATGGAGCGGCGCGCCATAGCGCGCTTGATCCCACGACGCGCCATATCCATTCGAGCATCCATTACATACCCTAGCATCATGGCCAACGGCAGACCGTTTGAATACTGCCCTGTAACGA
>JAISRV010000304.1 GCA_031273445.1 Candidatus Adiutrix sp.
GGGGTGAAGCTGGCCCGGGAGACTTTCGACCAGGGCGCGGCGGCCTTCGGCTGGACCTCGGACAGTTTCGACTGCCTTATCTGCCATCAGGTCAGCGCCTCCCACACGAGGAAATTTCGTGAGGCCATCGGCTTTGACGATGAAATTCTGGTGAAAACTTTCCCTGTTTACGGTAACATGGGGCCGGCGGCCGTGCCTTTTACCCTGGATTTGGCCTGCGAAGCCGGCCTGGCGCGCGCCGGCGACCGGATCGCCCTGATGGGCATCGGCTCGGGGCTGGGCTGCTCAATAATGGAAATAGTCTGGTAGGATACTGAAAAGATGAAACAGGAAGTTTTTTGCGAAATAATAAGCACCGGCAGCGAATTGATGCTGGGCCGGCTGGTCGATTCCAACAGCGCCTGGCTTTCTTCGGCCCTGGCCGGCCTCGGTTTGAAAGTGGCGCGCCACACCTCGACGGGCGACGACCCGGGGCGGCTGGCCCAGGCTTTTAAACGGGCCTGGGCCGACCATCAGGTGGTCGTGGTCACCGGAGGCCTGGGCCCCACGGAGGATGATTTGACCCGTGAAGCGGCGGCCGAGGCCTTTGGTCTGACGCTGGAGTTTCACGAAGAGTCGGCCGCGGCCTTGAGGGCCATGTTACAGGCCAGGGGCCATCAGTTGACGGACAACAACTGGCGTCAGGCCCGGCTGCCGGGCGGCGCGACCCTCATCCCCAACGCCTGGGGCACGGCCGCCGGCTTCTGCCTTGAAGAGGCCGGGCGGCTGATGGCTTTTCTGCCGGGCGTGCCGCTGGAGATGAAGCGCATGACGGAGGCCTGGCTTTTGCCGCGTTTGAAGGCGAAGTTTCCCGCCGCCGCCGGCCTGATCAAAACCGTCATGATCAAAACCGCCGGCTATGGCGAAAGCCTGGTCGACAACCTGATCGGCGATATGATGCGTGCCGGCGTCAACCCCAAAATCGGGCTCCTGGCCGGGCCGAACCTGGTGCGGGTGGTGGTGACGGCTGAAGGCGCCGACGAAGGGGAGGTCTCCGCCGTCATCTCCCCGGTTCTGGACGAATTGGAAAAGCGTCTTCACGGCCACGTCTTCGGCTACGGCGAAACCACGCTGGCCGAGGCCACGGCCGCCCTTTTAAAGGCAAGCGGCTACTGTCTGGCCATTCTCGACGCCATCAGCCAGGGCCGCCTGAGCGGCCTAATTTCGCCCAGCCTGGAGCGGGAAAACTGGAGCGGGGCCCAGGCCATGCCCTGGCAGCCCACTCTTTCCGGGGCCGTAGAGATTTTGCGCCTTTACGCGCCCGACGCCATCTGCCTGCAGGACAACGGCGACCACATCCAGGCCCGGCGCCGCTCCAAAGAGATACGCCTTATTCTCACGGCCCGGCCCGATCCGGAGGCGCCGCCGGCCGCGCCGGGCGAAGTCGCCTTGACGGCTGAGAGCGCGATCCAATGCGAATCGCTCAACGGCGGCCGGCTCATGACGCGCAAGTTCAAGGTGGGAGGATCCGCCGGCTTGGCCCTCTCGCGGGCCGCCGCCTTGTCCAATTTTCATCTGTGGCAGGTTTTGGCCGGCTTCGCGGACGAGTAAAGGAGGGAAATATGGCGAAAAAACTCAGCATCGCTTTGGCCGCGCTGGCGGCGATCGGGATTTTCATTTGGCTTCTGGCGGCGGAAAAGGGGCGTTCCGCCGATTTGACGCGGGAACTGGCCGAGACGCGCCGGCAGCATTTCCAGACCGTGGACGATCTGACCCGGGCCCAGGAGTTTCAAAACACGCAAAAGCGGGAAATTGATTCCCTGACTGAAAGAAACCGGCAACTGGAAGATAAGGCCCGAGCCGCGGAAAACCGGATAAGTCAATTGGAGATCGCCGTCTCCGGCACGGAAAGGCTTTTGACCGCGGCCCGTGAAGAGACCGACTCGCTGCGGCGCGAAGCCGGAGAAGCAACGCGGCGGGCGGCTGAAGCCGACGAAAAGCTCCGCGAGGCCGAAACGCGCCTGGAAACGACGGAAGCCCGCCTGAGGGAGGAAGCCGAGGCCGCCTGCCCTGAGGCCGTCTGCCCCGCGCGGGCCGACTCGCAGGAAGCCGACGCAGCCAGGGAAAAAGCGCTGGCCGAAGCGGCGCGCCTCAAGCTGGAAGTGACCAGAACCGAGGCCGAGCTGACCGCTTTGCGGCAGCAGCTGGGCCGCGACCACGACCGGGTCGCCGAAATGAAGCGGGAGCTGGCGCTTCTGGCCGGGGAAAAGGAGACCGCCCAGACGGAAGCCAAGACGGCCCGCGAGGCCTATGACCAGATCACCCATGATCTAAAATCATTGGTGGGTTCACAGGAGCTGGTCATTTCCGAACTTCAGAACAAGCTGTCGCTCACCTTCATGGACAAGATTTTCTTCGCCGTCGGCAGCGCCACCCTGACCGCCGACGGAACCCGCGTGCTGGAAACCGTGGCCGCCTCGCTCAAAGGGCTTGACGACAGAAAAATCATGGTGGTGGGACATACCGACGACCAGCCCATCGCCAAAAGGTATCAGCGCGTCTTCCCCTCCAACTGGGAGCTTTCGGCGGCCAGGGCCGGGGCGGTGATCAGGTTTTTCCAGGAAAAGGGCGGGCTGTCTCCCGACAGCCTTGAAGCCGTCGGACGGGCTTTCTACGACCCGGTGGCCCCGAACGACAGCCCGGAGAACCGCCAGAAAAACCGCCGGGTGGAAATAGTCGTCACTAGCAAATAGGCGGCAAGGCCGGCCCCGCCTTGGGGTCGGCCTTGACCGCAAATGGCGGGGCATAACGAACGGAACAAATGAGCGATGAGACAAAAACCAGTCGTTTCGGGCTGTCGCCAGGCATTAATCTCAAGACGTTATAAAAAGCACTTGATCAATTTGGGTATATAGTGTATATAGTGTATATTTTATACGCCATACAAAAAAGGCGATTAATAAATAATGGTTGACTCTCAACAACCGAAAACGAAGGTCATTCCCAATGTAGTATTTGGCTATAAGGGAAAGACTGTAAAATGGGCAACAATCCTAACTGAAGATGGGCAAGCGGCCTTCAAGCATTTAAGAAGAGATTTACGACAGACCGGCGGCACATTGCGCGGTCGGGTTTGGTTAAGTTTCGGAAAGCTTAACCAGCTTAAAGGGAAGCCTTACCACTGCCATTTGAATCATGAAGAAGTAGTCATCTGGCAATTAACGAAAAAAGGGGCGGATATTCAATGTATATTTTCATACATTGGCCCTCGTAAAGACGCCCCTTATTAATTACGCAACCGATGATCATGGCGCCTCACTTATTGAGCGCGCCATGGTCTAGAAATAAATTACGCTTGAAGGAATATAATTATGTTTCATGAAAGGAGAGCGCCCAAATGAGCATTAATGCGCAGTCGCTTAAAACTCTCCGTATTAACATTCCAGTTAAATTTCTCGATGTAATCGTTACTCTTGTTCCTAAACTTGGAGGAACTGTTTTGAGTGATGATGCGGAAATTATTTTCAGCCAGCCGACCGAAGAAGAAGAAACTGTCGGCATCATGCTGAGAGGAGCTCGTGTTCGTCTTGGAATTACACAAAAGGATTTAGCTGAAGCAACGGGTATTAAGCAAAGTCGTATCTCAGAATATGAAAAAGATAAAAGACCTATCCCGAAAGATACGGCTGTTCAATTGTCCAAAGTACTTAAGACTGTTCCAGAGCATTTTTACAGAGGTTGATTTTTTTCTGGAATAATTTCAAGAAAATTTCCGACGGTCAAGGCCGGCCCCGCGCTGGGGGCCGGCCTTGCCGCGCGCTGATGATGACTTAAGCGCAGAAGCCGGTGAAGGACATCATCAGGTTGCCGCAGCAGTAGGGGCTTTCGTCGGGCCTGGAGCCCATTTCGGGAACCGTGAATTCGCCTATGATAAGGCACGCCCCCGACTTCGCGGATTATTTTTTCCGCCGCTTCGGGCTGTCTTCTCATTTTGGGTTGGAGCCTTGTCGGGGCTGGTCGTAGCTGGGCAAAAAATGTGATTTTTGCCCAGCTAGGGAGTTTATCGGCCTCTCAATCTGTCGCTTCGGGCTGTCTTCTCATTTTGGGTTGGAGCCTTGTCGTGGCTGGTGTAGCCAAGCAAAAAATGTGATTTTTGCTTGGCGAGGGAGTTTATCGCCTCTCAACCAGTCGCCCCTCTCCGGGGGCGACCGGCTTTTTAAAAATATTCGCCCAGCGGCGCTCGCATGATGAGCCCTGATTCATCATTTGGAATGCAACGTTTCCAGTACGCTCTGGGGCGATTTAGACGCCAGTTCCAACAAGACTTCGGCCGGGCCGGAGGGGCGGCGGCTGCCCTGCTCCCAGTTTTGCAAGGTGCGCACGCTCACCTTGATCATGCGGGCAAACTCGCTTTGGGAAAGAT
>JAISRV010000320.1 GCA_031273445.1 Candidatus Adiutrix sp.
GCGTCCGGCAGAATATCGTGTTCGGTGACGATGCGGCCGGAAGTCATGGACAGGGGCTGACCTTCTATGGAAAGAACCCGGTCCACGAACATAAGCGGCTCGTTGGGCAGACGCACCCGAGAGGGGAAGGAGTCGACTTCCGCGAAACGGGGCCCCAGGACGTCGGCGATTTTTCCGACGGCGAATTCGAGGCACTGGCGCCTGTTCATGGGCGCGGGCGAGTCGGCCTTGAGCGCGGCCTGTTCCCGCCGGCGCGCTTCGCGGGTTTCAGCCAGCCAAGCGTCAAAGGGGCTCCTGGCCTCGCCCGCGCCGGCGACGGCTTGGCCCGCTTTCGGGGCCGGCCCCGGCCGGGCTGCTGGGGGGGATTGAATTTCGCGGGGAGCGGACGGCGCGCCCCGCGCCCCCGGCCAGGCCGGGTCGCCCAGGCCAGGCCGGGGCTGGGCGACCGCCGGAGGCGGGAGGGGCGTGTCCTCCGATTCGGCCTCCAGGGTCTTTTCCCGGGTCTGGGCCAGAACTTTTTCCGGCGTCGGCCATGTTTCGGCCGACGGGGCCAGGGCAATGGGAACAGGCAGGGTCAGGGCGTGGCCGGAGGCGTCGGGGTAGAGAACCGACATCTTCAGGGGCCAGCCGGCCATCCACAGTTCCACCAGAAGCCGGTTCAAGCCCAGCCAGCCTTCGTCGTGGGCGTTGGGCGACAGGCTTGTGGCCAGATGCGGCCGATCATGGAGAATATTGCTGATCAGGCGGCTGGTCGCGGCCCCCGGGCCGACTTCAACGAAAAAACGCACCCCGTCGGCGTAGGCCTGTTCTATCAGTTTGGGGAAATCGTGGCCGTAAACGGCCTGGTCCGTCAGCGACCGGGCCGCGGCCTCGGCCGTCAGGTCATAGCTGCGGCCCCAGGCGGCGGAATAGAAGCGCAGCCCCGCGGGCGGGGTGGTGACGCGGGTGTGGAAGCGTTCGTATTCGGCGGCCACGCTCTGCACTGTGGGGTTGTGTACGGCGGCCACGCTTTCCAATTGGCACAGAACCGAGCCCAGGGCGTGCGACAGAGCGCGCACCGCGGCTTCTTCGCCGCCGATGAGGCTTTCGCCGCCGGTGTTGACCGAAAGGAGAAAGGCCCGGCCCTTGTGCGGCGCCGGCAGATTTTTCAGCGCTTTTTTGACTGTTTCCGCCGAACGGGGCGTCACGCCCATGAGCCATTTCAGGGGCTTGTCTTCAGGCCAGCCCCAGAAACGGCGGGCGGCCCTATATTCGCCGGCCAGTTCACGAGTGAAGAGCGGGGAACTGACCAGATCTTCGTAAAGCCCTTCGCGGTCGGCCCAGGCGCCGGAAGCCGCCAGGGCGGTGACTTCGCCCATGGAATAGCCGATGACCGCCCGCGGCGACAGCTTGAACTGCTTCAGCACCAGGGCGCCGAGAAGGCCGAATGAAATCTGGCCTAAAATGGCCTGGACCGGGCTGATGTCTCTGTGGCCCTGACCCCAGAAGATCGAGCTCTGAAAATGGTCGGCCAGACGTTCCACGCCTTCTTCCAGCCGGCCCATCAGATGGGGAAAATTCATGGCCAGACGGCGGCCCAGCCCTTGGTACTGGCTGCCGGAACCGGGGAAGACCCAGGCCATCTCGCCGCGAACCCGCTCTCCGTCGCGGGCCCAGATAATCAGGTTCCTGTGGTCGGGCGTCGTTTCCCCGCGCAAGCCTTCGCGGGCTTTTTTGATCAGGCTCGAAAGATCGTCGAAGGTGCGGGCCAGCATGGCCAGAGCGGGCCTGGCGCCGGAGGCTTTGCCGTATTCGGCCCAAAAACGGTCGCCCAGGCGTTTTAAGGCGCGCTTTTCCGAACGCGCCGGGCCCAGGCCTTCCAGGGCGTGATTTTTCATGGCCGCCTGGGCCATCTGCTCCAGCCGGGCCAGAAGGGCGAGGCTGTCGGCCTTGTTTTGGCTGCGCACCAGAAACCAGGTGGCTTCATCATAGGAATAAGGCGGGGATGAGACCTCTTCGCCGCCTTTTTCCGTCAGGGCGAAACCGGCGCTTTCCAGGCGGCGCGGCGGGTCGGGCCGGTTTTTGATCCAGTAGGCGGCGCCGGCGCCCAGGCCCCTGGAAATGAGATGATGACTCAGGTAAAAGGCGCTTTTCGCCAGCGGGAAAAGCCCGCCCAGGCCGCCTATGCGCCCGTCGGCCTCAGGCAGCTCGGCGATCTCCGGGGCCTGGCCGCGGCCCAAGGCGCGGGCGGCTTCAGGCGAAGCCAGAATCAGCATGACCGCGCCTTCCTCCCAGAGGCGCCGCGGTTCCAAAGCGGCTGTTTTCGGATCGCCCGTGGTGTCGACCATGCCGACCATGGCCAGGTCTATGTCGCCCCGTTTGATGGCGTCCATGGCCAGCTTAAGGGCCCTGACCCCGGAAAGAGTCTCTTCGGCGACGGTAAAGGCCGGGCCGCCGGAGCCCAGGAAACGGGCCACGCGGCTGGCCGTCAGGCTGCCCAGGGCGCCTACCACCCGGCTGGCCGAAAGATAGGGATGGGATTTGCGGCGCAACACGGCCACGAAGTCGTCGCGGTCGCGGGCGCTCAAGACGCCGTCGGCCAACAGGGCCTCAGCCGCCCTCAGAGGGCCGAGCCAGCGGTAGGCGTAGTCGGCGGAACGCGGGTCAATGTCGACGCCCATGAACACGCCCACCCTGGTTTTGTCGACGCCCGGCTCTTCCGGCGGGGCCGCGCCGGGGGCTCCGGCCGACAGCCCTTTGATGGCCGGGCTGGCCGGCGAGGCGTCCAACTTGGCGTCGACCAGGGCCTCATCGGCCATTTTCAGGATCAGAGCCTGTTGAGGCAGAATATGAGCCAGGTCCTTGGGGGCCAGGCGCAACGACGCGCCCTCCAGAACCAGGCTGTTGAAGAACAGGCCGGTCGCCTTCAGGTGGCCGAAACGCCGGGTGGAGATGATGGGCGGACCCTCCGACTCCATCCAGTTCTGGGCCAGGGAGGCGAAGTCCGGCCAAGGCGCGGACAGGGCCCTGGCCGATAAAAGGCGAACCTGGCCCGCCGCTTTCGCCGCGCGGAAGGGGGTTTGATTTTTGGCGGCCGTCCGCGGCCATATTTCCGGCCGCCATTCCTCCACGATGACCTGGGCGTTGACGCCGCCGAAGCCGAAAGCGTTGACCGCGGCCAAACGCGCTTCGCCGGCGGGCGGTTCCGGCCAGGGCTCCGGGCGGGTCAGAACGCGCAGGGCCGGCGGTTGAGCCAGGTTCAGCCCGGCGGCTTCACGGCTGAAGCCGGCCGTAGGCGGCAGGATTTTATGTTCCAGCGCCAAAATGACCTTGGCCAGGCCGGCGGCGCCGGCGGCCGACAAAAGATGCCCGATGTTGCTTTTGACCGAGCCGATCACCGGCGTGAAGGAAGTTTTTTCCGGCCGGCTGAATTCTTCGTCGCTTATAAGCTCTTTCAGGGTTTCGACCTCGACGCGGTCGCCGATAATGGTGCCGGTGCCGTGGGCTTCGAACAGGCCCGCCGCGCTCGGCTTAAGGCCGGCCTTTCTCCAGGCGGCGCGCATGGCCCGCAGCTGGCCTTCGGCCTGCGGGGCCAGGATGTTGCCGGTCTGATCGTTTGAAAGGCCCACGCCGCGGATCACGGCCCGGATATGGTCGCCGTCGGCCAGGGCGCGGTCAAGGCGTTTGAGCACCAGGGCGGCCGCGCCTTCGCCGACGACCAGGCCGTCGGCGCTCTGGTCGAAAGCGTTGATCGCGCCTGAAGCCGAAAGGGCGCGCAACTGGCTGAAGCCCAGCTGGGTAAAGAGGGCGTCGGCCTTGGCCACGCCGCCGCTGATGACGGCGTCAAGTTTTCCGGACAGAAGTTCTTCCGCCGCCAGATGGACGGCGTAAAGCGAAGAGGCGCAGGCCGCGTCCAGGGTATAGGCCGGTCCGCTGAAGCCAAGGGCCTGCGACAACAGGCGGGCCGAATAGCCCAATAGGCGAAAGGCGTTTTTCGGGGGCGGATCAGGCCGAAGGGGCGTCGGCCAGTCCCGGCTGGCCGCGCGGGCATAAAGGGAAACGGCGGCTTCGGCCATGGCCGTGGTCGGCAGGATCACATGGCCTGAGATGACGCCCACACGCCCCGGATCAACAGTCTGCCATTTGGCCTCGCCTTTGGCCTTGCGGCCGGCCGCCAGCCAGAAAGCCAGCGAACCGTCGGCGCTTTTAACGTCGAAGTCGTCCGGCAGGTTCAGCCCCTCCGGGTCTATGGCCCGATCGTGATTGAAGGCCCCGTTTAAATTGTAGGCCTTGTCGGGGGCCGGGCCGTCTTCCCGTAAAAACAGTTCCGGCTCGGCGCCCCAGTCCAGAGCGGTGGCCGGCTGAAAAAAGCGGCGCCCTTCAATTATGTTGGACCATAATTCATCAGGCGAAGCGGCGCCCGGCAGACTAACGCCCAGACCCACCACCGCCACGACTTCACACGGCTCGGGCCTTTTTTGTTCGCCTGTTTTTAGTTGATTCGTCATGATCGCCTCATAAGGGAAGCGGTCTCCGCCGCCTGTGCCGGCTTAAAGCCGGGGCCGTCCATCCAGAGCCGCCAGAGAGGCGCCCGGGCCCAGAACCACCACTTCCGCCGGATCGTTTTTCGGGGTTCCGACCAAAGTGGAGAAGAGTTTGGCCCCCTCCAGCATCGGAATCAGGCCTATGCCTTCCTTCTCGAAAAGATTGGCCAGAGATGGAGTCACCATCCCTCCTTCCCAGGGACCCCAGTTGACCGACAGGCATTTGATGCCGCGATGGGCGGCCATGGCCGCCTGGGCCATCTTGTTCAGAACTTCATTCCCGGCCGCATAGTCGGCCTGGCCTTTTCGCCCGAAACGGGCGCTGGAGGAGGAAAAGAAAGCCAGAAGGTTCAACGGCTCGTCGCGCAGTTCCTCAAGAATCGCCGCGGCCAGGCGGGCCTTGGTGTTGAAGACCAAAGCGAAGTCTTCATCTTTTTTGTCCAGGATCAGGCTGTCGGCGAGCACGCCCGCGCCGTGTATGAAGCCGTGAATGGGGCCGTGTTTTTGCCGTATTTCTTTCACGGCGGCGCGTAAAATCGTTTCCCGGCCCATTTCGCCGGAAATGTAGGTCGCCCTGGCCCCGGCTTTTTCAAAGGCGGCCAGATTCTCCCGCAGTTCGCGCCCGCGTATTATCTGGGCGCTTTCGCGGGCCAGCTCTCTGGGGCCGGGTTTGACGGCGGCGCGCTGAAAAAGGGCTTCGCGAATTTCGCTTTCGGTCTTCAACTCCCTGAGCCACGACGGCTCGACCGGCGCCAGGGGCGTGCGCCCCAGAATGACCAGGTTGGGCCTTAAAGAGCGGGCCAGCTCTTTTATGGCCGCCGCGGTCACGCCGCGCGCGCCTCCGGTGACGATAAGCGTCTGGCCTTCGCGCAGGTGGCGCACCCTGATGTTCTTCAGCTTGTAGGCGCTGAGAGACGGCGTGTTGAGTTCCTCCGGCCCCCTGATTCCGACTTCAACCGGCGCCGCGTTTGAGCAGGCGTCCAGTATGGCGCCGATATAACGTGGGGCCTCGGAACCGTAAGCGGCCGGCGGCAGGTCAATGGCCCGGGCGCGGACGCCGGGCCATTCGCGGGCCACGGTTTTAATTAAGCCGCACAACGAGGCTGAAGCCGGCGAAAAGGCGGCGCCTTTTTCAGATAGGGCGAAGCTGCCGCCCATAAAGGTGAGGCCCATGATCAGCGGGTTGAGACCTTCCCGGGCCGCCGCGGACAGCCGCTGGCCGGCCGCGCGGATAACCCGGAAAGCCGCGGCGGCCAGGTCGAAGTTGTATTCGGCGCCGGGCCAGATTATGACCAGGGCTTCCGGCGGCGGCAGTTCGTCCAGCCGCCCGGTTTCGCCCCAGCGGATTGTCTTTGCCTTTAGGCCTTTATCGGTAAACACGCGCGTCAGCTCATCCGGCAGCCGCCCGCCGTCGGCCAGAACCCAGACCGTGGCGCCGGCCGGCGGCAATTGCGGTTCAGCGCCGCCCTTCAGGCGTTTGAGGGGGGCCGGTTCCACCCGCCAGTATGAAAGGCCGGTCGTCAGTTCATCCGCGGAAGGCTCGGCGGCGATCTCTTTAAAGGCCGGCGGGCTGTTTTTAGGCGGCCGGCCGGGTTTGCGTTTGGGCGGCGGGGCCGGGGCCTCAGGAGCCCGCGCGGGAACGGGCGCTGGCGGCGGGGCGGGCGCGGAGATCCTCTCCGCCCGATAGCCGGGGGCGATCCGGCCGGACAAGATATTATGCAGGTCGCCCAGGGTGCGGGCTTCGTTCAGCGCTTCGGTCGACGGAGAGGCCTGGTCGCCGCCGGCGCCCAGCTTTTCGTTCAGGGCGGCCATGATCTCCACTTTTTTGATGGAATCAAGGCCGAGATCCGTTTCGAGATCGGCTTCAAAGGAAAGCATGTCAGCCGGGTAGCCCGTTTCGGCGGCCACGATGTCCAACAGGAGGCGGGCCTGATCGGCGGAAGGCGCGGCGGCCGGAACGGCGGCGGGTCTCGCCTCGCCGCCCGCCGCCAACATCCGCGAAAGGTCGCGCAGCGTTTCCGCTTCATTCAGGGCCTCGGCCGTGCCCAAGGCTTCGGCCCCGGGCAGGCGTTCGCTCAAGGCCGCCATAATTTCCACTTTTTTAATGGAGTCCAGCCCCAGGTCGCTTTCCAGATTCATATCCAGATTGAGCATGTCGACCGGATATCCGGTTTCGGCGGATAAGACCTCCATCAATAAATCGTCCGTGCTCCGCTTGGCGGGCGCGACCGGCGGCGTTGCGGCCCTGGCCGCCGGCGCGGCCCCGGCGGCCAAGGCCGCCGCCAGGTCGCCCAGGGTGCGGGCCGCGCCCAGGGTTTCGGCCGAAAGAGTTTCGGCGGCCGGCAGTTGTTCGCTTATGGCGCTGACTATTTCCACCAGCTTGATGGAATCAAGGCCCAGGTCGTCGGCCAGGCTCAGGTGCGGGGCCAGCATTTCCGGCGGATAGCCTGTTTCGCGGGCCACCGTCCGCTTGAGCAGCGGCCAGGCGTCCGCCGCCGGCTTTTCCGGCGTCCGGCCGGCGACGGCAGGCGGGGAATCGAAGGGCGCGGCCAGCCGCGCCAGATCGCCCAAAGTCGTGAGGCTGTTCAGGCTTTCCGCGCCGAGGTCCTGGATTGAAGGCATTTTTTCGCTGAGCGCGGCCATAATTTCGACTTTTTTAATGGAGTCGAGGCCCAGGTCGGTTTCCAGGTTCATATCCAGGTTGAGCATGTCGACCGGGTAGCCGGTTTCGGCGGCGACGGTTTCCAGAATCAGGCCGGCGACGGAGGAAGAGGGCGAGCCGGCCTCAGAGGCCGGGGCGCTCGCGGCGCGCGCGACGGAAATGGCGCGCGGAGCGGCGGCCCGCGCCGCCGCCGGAACGGGCGAAGCGTGGTTGCCCAGGCTCTGGCGCATCAGCTGTAGGGCTTCGGCTTGATAGTTGAGGAACTCCTGATGCAGGCGGGCCGTTTCCGCCATCATGTTTTCCAGAAGGTTCACGGCTTCGGCCGGGTTTTCCGCGACGGCCGGCTTCCGGGCCGGGGCGGGTTTTTCTTTTTTGACGAAATAATTGGCCCCGGAGATAGGCACGGTAAAGGCGCGCGAAGTTTCGTCCGTCTCTTCGGCCGAAGCCGGGGAATCGGGCCAGGCCCGGAAGTCGACCGGGAGGCCCCAGGCGGCCAGTTGTCCCAGGAAGCGGGCCAGGCTCAGCCGCCCCCCGCCGTCCTGGTCCAGAGCCAGAACACGCGCCGCAGGGCCCAGGGCCGCGCGGGCCTCCTGGCTGAGGGCCCGGCCGGGGCCTATTTCCAGCCAGGCGTCTATGCCCTGATGGGCCTTGCGATTGAGCTCCTGCGCCACATTGGTCTGGCCGGCGGAAAAGGATTGATCGGGCGCTTCGCCGATGGCGGCGGAGGGCTTGAGGCCGAATTTCCGCAGAAGGTCCGTCAGGCCCCGGCTTACGGCCGTTACGGCGGCGCGGCGAACGCCGTCGGCCGCGAAAGCTTTGGCCCAGGCGGCCTGGCGTCCGTCTGAAGCCAAATCAGGCGGATACAGCAAAAGGCTTAAACGGGGCAGACCCGGTTCGGCGCGGGCCAGTTCTTCCTCGGCCCGGCTCAGCGCTTCGAGCATTTCCGGCCAGTCGCAGGCCAGTTCCAGAAACATGTTGCGGTAGGCCGCGGCCGGGCCGGGATACAGAAAGCCGTAAACATCGGCCTGGGCCCGTCCGGATCCCCAGAACACGCCCCCGGGCAGGTTCGCGCCGGCCAGGCCGGAAGCCGCCGACAGATCCTGAAGACGGCGGGCCAGGGCGGGCATAAGGCCGCGCGGCGAAACTATTATAAGGCGGGCAGGGTCGGAGGAATTGAAAGCGGTCCGGCTGACCCGGGCCAGGGCGCCGAGAGATTGTTCGCCGGTTTTCTCCGCTTCCTGGAGGCGGGAGGCGAGGTCGGCCTCGGAGGCGGCGCTGAAGGCGAAAATCTCAAGGTCCGCCGGCGCCTCCGCCGCGGGCTTGGCGGGGGAGTTTTCTTCCAGGAGGCAATGAAAGTTGCTGCCGCCGAAGCCGAAAGCGCTGACTCCGGCGCGGCGCGGGTGAGCGGAAGAGCGCGGCCAGGGGCGGGCGCACGAGGAAAGGTAAAAGGGCGAGCCCTCTCTGGCGAGTTCCGCCAGAGGCTTTTTAACTTTGGCGGCCGGCGGAAGCACCTTGAAATAAAGGGCCAGCGCGGCTTTGATCAGCCCGGCCGCGCCGGCGGCCGCCTTGGTGTGGCCGATCTGGGCCTTGACCGAACCCAGGGCGCACCAGGGGTCCGGCCTGGCCGCGTCGGACGTTCCGGTCGCGCCGGACGCGGGGCGAGCGGCGGCAAAGACTCTGGTCAGGGCCGCGACTTCCACCGCGTCGCCCACGGCCGTGCCCGTGCCGTGGCCTTCGACCAGTTCCACGGTGGCGGGGCTGATTTCAGCCTGGCTGAAAGCGCTTTCCAAGGCCCGAACCTGACCCTCGACCGAAGGGGCGAAAATGGCCGTGCCGCGGCCGTCGCTGGAAGCGCCTATCGCCTTGATGACCGCGCAGATGCGGTCGCCGTCGCGGCGGGCCTCGTCCAGGCGTTTCAGCACCATTACGCCTATGCCGTCGCCCAATAGGGTGCCGTCGCCGTCCTGGTCGTAGGGCCGCACTTCGCCGGCGGGGGACAGGGCCGGGGTTTTGGAGAAACAGGTGTACATGAAGGGGTCGCTGAAGGTGTCCAGGCCGCCGGTGACCACCAGGTCGGCCTGGCCGCTCGACAGTTCCATGACCCCCTGCCGCAGCGCGGCCAGGGAACTGGCGCAGGCGGCGTCCACCGCCATATTGCCGCCGCCCAGATTCAGTCGGTTGGCGATGCGGCCGGCGGCGACGTTGCCCAGGAGGCCGGGGAAAGAGTTCTCCTGCCATGGGGCGAACTCGGCGGCGAAGCGTTCCAGCACTTCGTCGGCCACGCTCCGGCTCACGCCGCTGTCGGCCAGAGCCCGCCTCAATTGCGGATGGGCCAGCCGGGAGCCCAGGCTTACCACCATTTTCAGCGCGCCCGTAACCCCCAGCATGACCGCCGTGCGTCCGTGGTCATGGCCGCTGTCGGCGCCGTAGCCGGCGTCGGCCAGGGCCCGGTCGGCCGCGACCAGCCCTAAAAGCTGGGTGGCGTCGATGGCGGAAAGGTCGTTGGGGGCTATGCCGTACCGGAGCGGTTCGAAGTCCACTTTGGATAAAAATCCGCCCCGGCGCCCATAGGTTTTGTCGGCGGCTTTCGGGTCCGGGTCATAATAGTCATCCACCGACCAGTGGTCGGCCGGAACGTCGCTGATGGAGTCACGGCATTCCTTAATGGCCGCCCAATAGCCCGCGATGCTGTCGGCGCCCGGAAAAAGGCAGCCCAGGCCGATAATGGCGACAGCCGTGGTTTTGTTGTTTTTGCTGGCAGAGTCCGGCGTCATCGGTTTATTTCCCTAAAGTATTATGGCTGAATCGAAAAATGTCGTCGTCTTTGGTCGTCATGCGTTGCTGGAGCGATATAATTCCCATGCGCGGGCCAACGATGTTTCAGACCGGGCGTCGACACAGAGGCCAAGCCGCAAAATCGAAAATGTCCGTCGGCGGCGCGCTTGTTATTGACTCGCCGAATAAACATACCACGCGTGATTTCGTCAAAGCCCGAAATCACAATATTTTTGCCGCAGAGGCGTTGCGATGTTTAATAGCCGGGTCTATAGCATGAGTCCATTCGGACAAGCTCGTCGCGGAGGGCCCCGGCCGGGCCGGGACTTGAACCGGGCGGAAAACCTCCCGCTTCTCAAAAATATCCGGCGATGTCCGCCAGGGCGCGCGGCCTCAGGCTCGGGTCGGCCTCATCGGGCAGCGCTCCGAGGGCTTTGGCCAGGTTGAAACGCGTCAAAACCGCCGCGCCGTAAAAAAGATTCATAGCCAGGTCGACCACTTTGCGATTTTCAGGGCGCTCATAAAGCGTATCTTTGGCCCATTCGTTGAAAGCGCCCTGGGCGGGGCCGCAGAATATCTGCCAGTCGGTGCGGCGCTCTTCGACTCCGCCGATGGCCCAGCGGGAGGCCTGGCCGAGATACCACCTGAAGACCAGGGCCATCCTGTATTTGGGGTCGGCCTCGGCCTTTTCCGCCTGGATCGGATCGCGTTTTTCGAAAAAAGCTTTCGTCTGCTTCCAGACGTCGCTTAGGGGTTGCTTGAATATCTGAGTTTCAAAGGTTTCCCGGTCGGCCGCCGGTATTTCCTCCAGCGAGCCGTACTGCCGGTAGGCGTCGGCCAGTTTCTGGGCTCGCATGGCATAGAGCGTGCCGAACTTCAGAACCTGCACTTTGGCCCCCAGCTCGAACATGTCCGCCGCCGGCCCCTGGACCATGTCGGCCTGCCCGGCCTTGGCCAGAATTTCCCGCCCGGCCGGGGCCAGTCCTGATTCCAGGCAGGACTGGTTGATGGAGCCGGTGACGAAGTAGGCGGCGCCGGCCTGCGCGGCGGCCAATAGGGCCCAGGGGGTGCCGATGCCGCCGGCCGCGCCGACGCGAAGCGGCGTTTTGTAGGCGTGCTTGACGGTATATTCATGGGCCGCGGCGACAATGGCCGGCCAGAGGGCCAGGGCGGGGCGGAAGTCGGTATGGCCGCCTGAGTCGGCTTCGGCCGTCAGGTCGCCGGCCATGGGAATATAAGGCGCCAGGTCGGCTTCAGCTTGGGTTATCCAGCCGCGCCGCAAAGCTTCCCGCACCAGTTTGTCGGGCGGCGGCGAAAAAAAGCGGCGGGCCAGTTCAACTCTTGAGACCTTAGCCATGATCCGGTTGGGGACGTTGACGGCGCCGTCGGGGTTTCTGACCGCGCCGGAGAGGCGGTAACGCACCAATAACGGGGTGAGCTGCATAAAGGCCGAAGCCTCGATCAGGCGCACTTCATGTTTTAAATATATGTCGGTCACGGCTTCTTCCCAAGCCGGGTCGTGGGGGGCGTTGATCAGGCATGAACCGAAGCGTTCGCCGCCCGGGTCTTTTTTTAGGGCCGCCACGGCTTCTTCCACTTTGGCCGGCTGAAGGCCCGAAGCCCCGAAAATGCCCAGACAGCCGCCCTCGGCCAGGGCCCTGACCATGGCTATGGAGCTGATGCCGCCGACCATGGCCCCGCCGACATAGGCGAAACGCAGGCCATATTCTTCCCTGAATCTGGCGGAGCCGAAACTGGCGGGCGATATCCGCGGGATGAGGCCGGACAGCGGGCCGTCGGACGCGGAACCCGGCGAACCGTCTGTTTTTATATAAATGGGTTTGTTGGAGTTTTTGAGATCGGCGACAAAGGCGTTTCTGTCTTGCGTCATAATTTTATAAAACCACCTTAACTTTATTCATGCGGCCATATTTCCGCCCGAATTTTTCCCGCGGGCGCCTCCGCCGGGAAAGCCAGCGCCAGCATAAATTCGTCATAAACCATTATCTCCGCCTCCGCCCGCGCCGTGGGGGGGCCGAGCCAGTCGACCACGACCAGGCCCCGCTCCCGGTCGACGCGGGCCGCCCTGACGGAATCAAGGTGGTTCAGTAGGGCCCGGCCCCAGCATTTCGCGGCGGCTTCCCGGGCGCACCACAGGGCCAGATAGCCGCCGGCGTCGGAAAACTCTTCCGCCAGGCGCCTCTCCGGGCCGGTGAAGGCCCAACGGGCCATGCTGGCCTTGACGGGGCGGTCGGCGCGTTCCAGGTCCACGCCCACCGGTTCGCGGCGGGAGACGACGGCGGCGGCCGCGCCCCTAGTGTGGCTGATCGACAACCAGCCGCGCGGACGCTCCGGCCCCGCGGTCAGGCCGGGTCGGTAAAGATCGGGGCGGCCTTCGGAATTTTTGCGTATTTCCTGGTCCCCGGGCGGCCCCCCCCACAGCAGCGCGGCGGCGGCCTTGGCGGCCATGCGGCCGCTCAGCCAGGCCCGATAGGCCGCCGGCGCCGTTTTGCCCCGGCCTTCCGAGGCTTCAGCCCGGGTCAGAAAGGGCTGGAACGCGTTTTCGTCCCGCTCCGGATCGTCCCGGAAAAAGGCGGGGACAATATCGGCCCGCTCCACGGGCAGGAGGGCTATCGACAGGGACGGCGCGACTTCAATGGTTCTGATTTCTTCGCCGCCCTGATTGTAACGCCGCATGGCCCCACCTCGACAATCAGTCCAATGTATACCATACGCGTCGATGAATCAACCCTTAAAATCGCATAATATATATAAATAGACTTATATGTTTATTTTGTGTTGTCGCAGTTTCATCAGGGCGGAAGCTGTTTTCCATGAAATCTCCGCAAAATATCGATAATTTCTCCGCTGGCGGGGGCTATGATGCGGCCGTAATCAAAGGCTTGAAGAAACCGGCTGACTTCAGCCATATTTATGAAAGCGAGGTCATTATTATGCGTGGAGAATGGTTGTGGCTGTTGACGGCCATGTTTGTCGTCCTGGCTCTTTGCGTGGCTCTGAGTCTTCAATTTCTCCGCCGGCGGGGGCTATGATGCGGCCGTAATCAAGGGCTTGAAGAAACCGGCTGACTTCAGCCATATTTATGAAAGCGAGATCATTATTATGCGTGGAGAATGGTTGTGGCTGTTGACGGCCATGTTTGTCGTCCTGGCTCTTTGCGTGGCTCTGAGTCTTCTGATTTGGCGGCTGTGGCGTAAAATAACCCTGCCTGAAGGGGCGCCGCCGCCGCGCTGGACCGATTTAAGCGCCCTCAAAACGCGGGTGGTTCAGACTCCGCTGGTTTTGCGTCTCATAGCGACGGCCGCTCTGGCTCTTTTAATGTCCGCGCCGGTCAATATGATCCAGGATCTCGTCTCCGCCCGCACCGACAGCTATCGCGAGGTGGTGCGGGAACTGTCCCACAGTTGGGGCGGGCGGCAGCTTCTCATCGGGCCGATCCTCTCGGTGCCGTATACCATTAAATATGTCGTGACCGAAGAGGCGCCGCTGACGGCAAGCGAAAAGGCGGAACTGGCCCTGCGGGGCGAACCTTTGCGCGCCGCCAAAACCATCAGTAGGGAAATAGCGACGGAAAAAACGGCCATTGTTTTGCCGGAGGAACTCAATATCGCCGGCGTTCTGGACCCGGAAACGAGAAAACGCAATATTTATTCCCTGTTGGTCTACACGGCGGATTTGAAGCTCTCCGGCTTTTTCCGCAAACCTGACTTCAAAAGCCTGGACGACAGAACCAGCGCCGTGCATTGGGACCGGGCCAGGCTCCTCGTCAGCCTGACCGACACCAAGGCCTTTCGCGGCATAAGCCAGCTCAGCCTGGGCGGCCGGGCTTATAAATTCGTGCCGGGAACCGGAAAATCCCCGGCGGCCCCGACCGGCTTTTCCGCCGAAGTCGATCTTGACGGCGCCGCTGATGTCCCTTTTTCCTTCAACATGGCCATAGGCGGCTCCCAGGGGTTTTATGTCGCCCCCGTCGCCGTGGTCAGCCGGATGGATCTGTCGTCAAGCTGGCCGCATCCCAAATTCAGCGGCATGGGCCTCCCGATAAGCCGCGAGGCCGGCCCAACCGGGTTTACGGCTGGTTGGAACGTCCCCAACCTGGTGCGGAATTATCCGCAGTTAGCCGCCCTGGAGGCTCTGAGCCCGGACGGCGCGGCTAAAAAAGGCCAGGAATACGGCTATGACGAATACGAGTCAAGGCCGGCCGCCGGCGACCTGCCCCTGGCGGAATATGTCGTCGGCGTGGATTTGTTCGAGCCGGTTTTCCACTATTCCCTCATCACCAGGGCGGTGAAATACGCCATG
>JAISRV010000046.1 GCA_031273445.1 Candidatus Adiutrix sp.
GGAATGATGAAGACCGCGCCGTCGGCCCCGACGCCGAATTTGGGCCGGCACATCAGCTTGGCGATTTTCGGCATGTCTTTTTCCGGCACCTGGCCGTCCCAGTTGTCGACGATGACGAAGTCATTCCCGTGCCCGCTGTATTTGTAAAAAGCGAATTTTTCCATATTACTCTCTCACTCACTTTAGGTTTAAGGCCGCGCGTTTATAAGGGGCCGCCCGGGCGCCGTTCCGCCCGGAGACGCCTTTTCCGCCGCCGGCCGGCGACGCAGGCCTCTCCGGGCCGGGCCGGCCCGGCTTTATTCGCCGCGCACCAGATCTTCATACGTTTCACGCGGTTTGATTATTTTGAAATTATCGCCGTCGACCAGCACTTCAACGGCGCGGGGCCGGGCGTTGTAGTTGGAACTCATGGCGAAGCCATAGGCCCCGGCGCCTTTGACCGCCAGAAGGTCGCCGGCGACAAGCGGCTGAAGCGGCCGGTCTTTGCCCATGAAATCGCCTGATTCGCAAACCGGGCCGACCACGTCCACCGTCGCCGGCGGCGCCCCGCTCTTTCTGACCGGCACTATATCGTGCCAGGCGCCGTAAAGGCTGGGGCGGATGAGGTCATTCATGGCGCAGTCGGTCACGACAAAACGTTTGGCGCCGTTTTGTTTGTTGTACAGCACTGTGGCCAGAAGCACGCCGCTGTTGCCGGCCACGAACCGGCCCGGCTCCAAAATCAGCTTCACGCCCAGGCCGTCGACCACGTTTTTGATTCTGGCGGCATATTCGGCCGGCGTCGGCGGCGTTTCGCCTTCTCTATAGGCGATGCCGAGGCCGCCGCCCATATCCATATATTTCAGATCGACGCCGGCGGCCCGCAGATTTTCCGTCAGGCCCCGCAAACGCGCGGCGGCGTCGGCGAAAGGCGCGGCGTCGGTCAGCTGTGAGCCGATATGACAGGCCACGCCCGCCGCTTCAAGGGCGGGGGACGCGGCGGCGCGGGCGTATACGGCCGGGGCCTCTTTATGACTTATGCCGAACTTGCTGCCGCTCAAACCGGTGGCGATATAGGGGTGGGTTTTGGGATCCACGTCCGGATTCACGCGCAGAGCCACGCGAGCCCGTTTGTTCTTGTCGGCCGCCGTTTTGGCCAGAACTTCCAATTCCTCTTCCGATTCGACGTTGAACATCAGAATGCCGGCTTCCAGGGCTTCGGCCATTTCACGGGCGGTTTTGCCGACGCCTGAAAAAACGATGCGCTCGGGCCTGAAGTCGGCTCTGAGCGCTTTGAATAATTCGCCGCCGGACACGATGTCGGCGCCGTAGCCGCCGGCGGCGGCCAGGCGCAAAAGCGAGAGGTTGGCGTTGACTTTCACGGAATAGCAGACCAGGTGATCGACGTCGGCGAAAGCGGCCTCAAAAGCTTTAAGCCGCCCGACAAAGGCGGCGCGCGAATAGACATAGGCGGGGGCGCCGACTTCGGCCGCAATGCGGGCCAGAGACACGTTCTCAACCATCAGTTCGCCGTTTTCGTAATTGAAATAATCCATCAGCATTTCCGCCTTTTATTTTTTTTTTAAGGCCTTCAGCCGGGTCAGCTTTTGAGACCGTCTCCCGCACGCATAACCTTTAAGCGGTTTCGTCGTTTCAGCCGGATCAGCTTTTGAGACCGTCTCCCGCACGCATAACCTTTAAACGGTTTCATCATTCCGGGCGGGGCTGAGGCTCGACCGGCGGCTCTAAAAGGACGTCCGCGGCCGGGGACGGCAGACTTTCATTAGCTTCGGGGCTTTTGTCCACCACCGTAACATGATAGCGGGCCTCCAGACCCGGTTCAAATTTGAGAAGGTCGAAGAAGGCTTTTTCGACGGTTTGTCCCAGAAACCTGAAGTCCGTTTCGGTGGAGAGCTTGCGATAGACGCGATAATAAGCCGCTTCCGGATCGTCGTAAAGTTCTCCCCAAGACAAGCGCACCCCCCCGTCGATCAAGACCGCGTCCAGGTAGCCGGGCGGGTTGGGCGGCACGATGTCGACGACCTTCAGGCTTATTTCCTCTGACCAGGGCCCAGGGACGGAGCTGGCTTCCTTCACGCTGATCAGGCGGCCCCGGTAGTCGTAAGAGGTTTCGTAGGCCACCGCCAGATCGAGAAAGCTGTCGCCGGCCCCGTCCAGGCCCGAAAGGCGAGTCCAGGCGCCGTCAGGGCTCCGTCGTTTTTCCACTTCGACTTGGCTGCCCTCCGGAGGGCGGTCCCAGCTTAAATTGACGGCCTTGTCGATTATGACGGCGGCAAAGCCGGTCAGGGCCCCTGGCTGAGGCAAGGCCCAGACCACGGTCTCCGCTCTGGAGGAAGGGTGGCTGCCGCCGCTCCTGGAGACAGGCGAGACCCGGAAACGATAGACGTGACCAGGCGTCAGCTTATAGCGCCAGTTATATGGCCCGGCGGCCAGTTCCAGCCCCGGCGGCGGCGCCAGAGGCGGCGTCACGTCGACTGTTTCATAACGATGTGGGCAGCCGGCGCAATAGTTTTCGTCGGCCGCGTTGTCGGACATCTCTATTTTAAAACCGCCCAGTGATTTTAATGGTCGGCCCATCCTGTTCACTTGCGGCGCCAGCCAGCTCAGAATCAATTCGCCCTCCGGCGTAATATTCTGGCTTAAATTGACGACAGGCGTGGGTAGGGTCGCTTCGGCCGGGTAAGGGGCGGTTTTGACGCCGCACCCGGCCAGGGCCGCCAGGCAGAGCGCCGCCAGCCCAAGAAACGATCCGGGCCCGGCGGCCTGACGGCGGCGGCAAGGCATCAGGCGCCCCTCCGTTCTTCGGTCAGGAGGGTTTTTCTGGCGGCCTTTATCTGGCGCCGCACCGACTGGGGGGCGGTGCCGTTGAAAGTGCTTCTGGCGGCCAGGAGCTTTTCCAGCTTCAAGTCGGCCAGAACGTCGGCCGCGGCCTCGGGGCAGAAGCGGGTCATTTCGTCCGGGGTAAGGCCGGCCAGGGCCACGCCTTTTTTCAGGGCATAGGCCACCGCCGCCCCGACTTCGCTGTGGGCGCGCCGGAAGGGGACTCCCTTTTTGACGAGATGGTCGGCCAGGTCGGTGGCCGGGGCGTAGGGATCGTCGGCCGCCGCGTAGAGGCGTTCGCGGTTGAAGGAGAGCCCGGCGATCATGCGCGTGGCCGCGGGCAAAACCAGAAGAAGGGTGTCGACGGTGTCGAAAAGCGGCTCCTTGTCTTCCTGAAGGTCACGGTTGTAGGACATCGGCAGGCCCTTGACCCCGGTCAGAAGGGCCATGAGGTTGCCGATGACCCGCCCGGCTTTGCCGCGCATCAATTCGGCCCCATCCGGATTTTTTTTCTGCGGCATCATGGAACTGCCGGTGGAAAGGCCGTCCGGCAGTTCGGCGAAGGCGAATTCCTGGGAACACCACAGGACGATATCCTCGGCCAGCCGCGAAAGATTGGTCATTAAAATGGCCCCGAAAGACAGAAATTCCAGCAGGTGATCCCGGGAGGCCACGGCGTCCAGGCTGTTTTCGCTGAGCCGGGCGAAGCCCAGGTCATCGGCCACCAGGCGCGGGTTTATGGGCAGGCCCGTTCCGGAAAGCGCGCCGCTGCCCAGGGGCATGCGGTCCAGGCGCTTTTGGAGATCCCTTAAGCGCTCCTGGTCGCGGCTCAACATCTGGTAATAAGACATCAGGTGGTGGGCCAGCAGAATCGGCTGGGCTCTCTGCAGGTGCGTGTAGCCAGGCATGGGCGCCTCCAGCCCGTCGGCCTCCGCTTTTTCCACCAGGGCGGTTCTTAAGGCGTGGAGTTCAGAGCCCGCCAGACGGCTGACGTCGAGCAGATAGAGGCGGGTGTCCAGAGCCACCTGGTCGTTGCGGCTGCGGGCGGTGTGCAGCTTTTCCCCGGCCGGGCCGATCAGTTCTATTAAAGCCCGTTCCAGGTTCATGTGGACGTCTTCCAGCTTGGGGTCCCAGACGAAGGCGCCGTCGTCGACGCGCTTTTTAAGCTCTTCCAGGCCCTGGACCATCAGGCGGCTTTCGGCTTCGCTCGCCAGCGACGTTTGCCCGAGCATGCGGGCGTGGGCCTGACTGCCGCGTATGTCGTAAGGGGCCAGGCGGCGGTCGAAATGAACCGAAACGGAGAGTTTCTCCAGAAGTTCGTCCGTACTGCCGGAGAAACGGCCGCCCCAAGGCTTGTCGCCGGGCCTCCGCGGCGGCCGGGTTGTGCTTTTTTCGGCCATTTCAGCCCCTGAGGAGTTTCTGGATGCGCAGCCTTAAGCCCAGACAGCGGATAAAGCCGGCGGCGTCGCTCTGGTCGTAAACGCCGTCGCTTTCAAAGGTGGCGTAGCCGTCATGATACAGGGAATGGGGCG
>JAISRV010000377.1 GCA_031273445.1 Candidatus Adiutrix sp.
CTCCCGGCCCGGCGTCTTCTTCCCCGGCCTTCATCAGGTCCAGGTTCTTGAGAATGTCCAACTGGCCTTTCAGCTGATCCATGTCGATCTGAATCTGGTCGGCCTTGTCCATAATGGTCATGGAGGCTCTTTCCGTGAGCCTGACTATTTCCTCCAACTGACCTTTGGCGTTCTCCAGCTGCTGATCGGTCGCCCCGAAGTCGGGTTCGGCCAACTGGCCGGGCAGTTCTTCCACCGAGACGGATAGTTTGCGGGCCAGTTGCCCCACTTTTTCGAACATTTCTTCGGATATTTGCTGATAGAAGGCGCCGCCCTGGCCGGCCGGCCTTTCGGCCGCCCCGGTTTCGCCGACTTCCGCCTGAGCCCCGCCCGCCTCTCCGGCGCCGGCGGTCTCCGCCAAGTCAGGGCGAACCTTTATTTCATAAACCGCCTCCGGGGTGACGATGCGAAATTCGCCGGCGCCCAGTTCGAAGGCAATGACGGGAGGGTCTGAAGAGCTCATCTGCGGTCTCTCTTTGCCGGCCGGGCCAAACCCGGGAATCAGCTTTGGCCGTGCGGCGTCACATGGTCGCCCGCCCCAATAGCCTCAGTCTTAAAATATAAGGCCCGGCCGGCGACAGAGGCCGGCAGCCCTTCACCTGCGCCAGGAGCTTGACGACGGCCGCGCCCGCGACATCCGGGGCCAGGTCGCCGTCCCGCGTAAGCCTGAAGCCGTCAAGCTCCAGGGTCACGGTCAGAACCCTGCCCGGAGGCTGCGGTCCCGGCGCGGCCCAGGAGGGTTTGTCCCGACGCGCGGCCAGCCAGCCGCGAACCGGGGCCGCCCCGCCGGCGGTTTCGTTCGCCGCCGCCATCAGAACGGAATATAGCCCGCCCGGCCGCAAAAAAGCCCCCAAATCCATCAAGATACCTGTAGGCTGTCTTTAACTGTTTAACTTTTTGATATGATTTTATTATTTAAAAACACGCCCAAGGCGAAACCGGCCGATTCCCATGAAAAAACAATATCTTTAATAGTTTATATTAGCTATGGCCACAAGTCAAGGCCCCCGATCCAGGGGCGAAGCCCCGGCCCCACGCCCAGGAGCGCCCCGGCCGACCAAAAAACGCCCGCCGACCAAGCCCCCACGGCCAGGATGCGGAGCTTACGGCGGCCGCGCGGCCCCCAGGGCCGCCTTGACAAATTATGCTCCATAGCTAAAAATATAATCTGGTAGTATAATGAGGATTCGCGAAACGTCAAGCATCCGTCGGGTTTATAATAATGAAATTAGCCATACTGGGGGCCACCGGCTCCATCGGGCAAAGCGCCGCAAGACTGGCCGAGGCCTTTCCCGACAAACTGCAAATCACCGCCTTGACCTGCGCCCGCAACGTCGAAAAGCTGGCCGCTGATATTATGCGCTTCCGCCCGGAAGCGGCGGCGGTGCGGGGGCCGGATGAGCGGAAAAAACTCGCGGCCCTGCTCAAGGCAGCCGGCCTGAAGCCCACGCCCCATATTCTCTGCGGCGAAAAAGGCCAGATAGCGGCGGCGACGGAAACAGGGGCGGATGTTGTTTTGTCGGCCATAGCCGGCGGGGCCGGCCTGCCCCCGACCATGGCCGCGGCGAAGCGGGGGCTGAAAGTGGCTCTGGCCAACAAAGAATCACTGGTCATGGCCGGCGATCTGGTCATGGCCGCGGCCGCCAGGGCCGGGGCGGCCATTATCCCGGTCGACAGCGAACATTCCGCCATTTTCCAGGCCTTCGGCGGCAATCTGGCCGGCCGTAACGTCCGCCGCCTTATCCTGACCGCCTCCGGCGGCCCCTTCCGGGGCCTTAAAGCCCCGGCCCTGGAGACGGTGAGCCGCGCCGCCGCCCTGGCCCATCCGCGCTGGGCCATGGGGCCCAAGGTGACCTGCGATTCCGCCACCATGATGAACAAAGGGCTGGAGCTTATTGAGGCGCATCACCTCTTCTCCATTGATTACGACCGCCTGGAAGTGCTGGTGCACCCGCAGAGCGTTGTGCATTCCATCGTGGAATACGTCGACGGCTCGCAACTGGCTCAGCTTGGCCCCGCCGATATGCGCCTGCCCCTAGCCTACGCTTTCAGCCACCCTGAGCGCTGGCCGCTTCTTCCAGACAGGCCCGGCCGGGGTCTTAAAGGCTATCGTCCCCTGGAACTGGCCGGCGCCAAGGGCCGCCTCACCTTCGAAAAGCCCGACCGGGCCACTTTCAGGGCCCTGGCCCTGGCCGAAAACGCCGGTCGCGTCGGCGGCACGGCCCCCGCTATTCTAAGCGGCGCCAATGAAGAGGCGGTCGATCTGTTTTTGGCCGGCGTCATCGGCTTTGCCGATATAACCAGATTGGTGGAGAAAACCCTGGAAGCCATACCCTCCGCCCCCCTTAAAAACGTCGGCGAAGCCGTCGCCGCCGCCAACGAAGCCAAACGCCTGGCCAAAGGCCTCTCCCTAGAACTCCTCCGCTAGCGCCTGGGCCGCGCGGCCGCCGGTTGCGGGCGGAATCTTTAAGGAAAGCCGATTGACATTGACCGCTATTTAATTTAAAATTAAACAATTATATATTCAACATTCATCGCGCATCGCGGCGCGAAACACGGCCGGGTCAGCGGAATTTCAAGGGGATTGCAATGGTCAAATTGTGTATGGTTTTGGCGTGCGTCGTGACGGCCCTGGCCGCCGCGCCGCTGTGCGCGCAAGATGAAGCCTCGCGCCCGGAGAGCGCGCAGGGTTATGAATATGAATACGATTATGATCAGGAAAATGCCGCGCCGCCCACTTCGGCGCCGCTTCCTCCCGGGTCGGCGCCGACCTCCTGGGGGCAGGCCTCCGCTCCCGCCGCGACTGCCGCCCCCGCCCCCGCCGCGACTGCCGTCCCCGCGACTACCGAAGGCGAAATGAGAAACGGCGTTCTGACCATCATCGGCGACCCGGACCCGGCGCCGGCCCAGAGCGAGGAAGAATTGCTGGACGGCCTTTTCGCCCCCTTAGGCCCCGACGGCCAGCCGGAGGTGAATCTCACCCCCTACGACATCCCGCCCACCACCAAAGTTCCAGCCGCGCCCGGCGAAGCCAGGGTTGAATTGGTCGAGCCTCCCCAGGCCCCGGGCGCCGCCCCCGCGGCCGCTCCCGGCCGGGCGCGCGTCCGGCCTTCTCCTGAATACCGGTTCTGGAATCAGGCCAGCAAAAACTGGAACCAGCGCCGCGGCTTCCATTACCGCCAACCCTCTTCCCTGGTCTCCGCCCGGCCGCTTTACGCCATTGATCAGGTGACTTTTCCCCGGCCCGCCGCCGGCTCAGGCCCGGTCTATGCCCGGGGAACGGCCCCGGGGGGGGCGGGCGCATTGACCGATCTGACGGAATTCCCGCGTATCCGCTAGCGGAAGCCCCAAAACAGCAAATTCGCGCTGCCCCGTCCCTTTCCTTTCAGCCGCCGCCGGATTCCCGACGGCGGCTCGCGTTGGCGCGCTCCCCCGGCGGCGCCCGGCGAAATTAAAAATATGGTGAATTATGTCCGACCTCATACCCCATTGGAATCTGGATCAGCTTTACGTTCTCGACGGGCCTGCCCTCGCCGCCGATATGGCGGCTTTAGACGAAAAAACGGCTCGCTTCGCCCGCTGGCAGGAAAAACTGGAGGCGGGCCGGCCTTCGCCGCGGGAATTTCAGGCGCTGGTCGCGGAACTCGAAGAGCTGACCGCCCTGGCCCATCGCCTTTCAGGTTTCGCCGGCCTGAATTTCGCCCAGGACACCGGCGACCAGAGGGCTTTGAGCTTCATGGCCGGCATGGACGAAAAAATGGCCGACCTGGGCAACGCCCTGCTTTTTTTTGAAATATGGTGGAAAGAATTGCCAGATGAAGAAGCGGGGCCGCTCAAAGAGGCCTTGCCTGATTTCGATTACTGGTTGACCCGCGCCAGGGCTTTTCGTCCCCACACCCTGGCCGAACCCCAGGAAAGGGTGATCAACCTTAAAAACATCACCGGCAATGAAGCCTTGAGCGCCCTCTATGACTCGATCACCAACCGCTACCGCTACAGCACCGCTTTTGCCGAGGGCGACCGGGCGCGCGAAGTCGCCCGCGATGAACTGATGGTTTACGTGCGCCATCACGAGCCTG
>JAISRV010000399.1 GCA_031273445.1 Candidatus Adiutrix sp.
AAAAACGACGCCGGCGAAACAAGCCAAGGCGGGTTAATGGAATTACACGATTGCCCCAACAAAAACAAAAATGTAAAGTTTATTATCAATCAGTACCCTATTTCCGCCCTAACTTCGACCAAAGAGGCTATCACTAAAGAATATGTTCCGGGCATTTCATGGCAATGGACGCCAAACGAAAGGAAAAGATATGCGCAAAGCAGCCATGGCCCTCGTCTTATTGGCGGCGCTGTCGCTGACGGGCTGCATCCCGCCAGACGTCTTCACGCCCTATATGATGGGGCAACAAGCGGCGCTTGAGGCCAACGAACGTGACCGGCAACAAGCTATTGCCTATGATATAAGCTACTTCAATCAGACAGGCGATTACGGCTATCTCTGCCATGCCGCTGCGTTAGGCTCAAGGGAGGCGGCCATTTATCTTCAACAGAAACAAATAGGCTGCCGCTACCAGTGAATAGAGCGATCGGCGAAGGGAAACTCAATCGTCAGCCGGATTGGTTAAGAAGTCTCTTGACCGTTTCCAGGTCTTGGCTCGAAACTTCTTGAAATTGCGGGCGCGATTTCAAGGAAACACAGGAGGAAAGAATGAAAAATTTAGTCGCGGCGTTCATTGCGGCATTTTTATCCGTCGGCGCCCCGCTCTGGGCGCAGACCTTGAGACATAACTATGGCCTGGAATCTTATCAGTATTTGCCCGGGCCAAACCCAATTCAAATTGAGATCGTCGTCCCTCAGCGGAGAGGGGTCCAGAATGCTTCTGAGCTGTTGAGGGCCGCGCTGGCGCAGAAACCTGTCGTGTACAGTCCGGCGAGCAGTGTCGAGGAGCTGTACGGCGCGCTCCTGCTGAATAAACAGAAAGCCGACAACGACCTGGCCCTGCTCAGGGAGAAGGCCCGGCTGGAAGCTGAAGCCGAAGCCGCTCGCGAGGCCAAGACTGAGGCGGCGAAGATCGCCTTAATGAGAGAACAGGCTGAATTGATAAAACAGCAACGTCTGCTGGTTGAAGAACAGCGCCGCGCCCTTCAGCGGCAACACAACCAGTGACCGCAATATTCTGACCGACAGGGGGCCGGCCGCCAGGCGAACCCCACCTGCGCAGCGGGCTGTGGAATGCATATTTCAGGGCTTCATCGGGCCGGCGACGGCAAAAAGGCGGCGCGAAAGAACAGTCCCTTTTTCTCTTCCCGGCGGCCGCGGCCGGTTCGGGCGGGTTTTTGAGCCATGAAATGCCCCCGCTGTCAAAAAGAATCCGGCGCCGGCGCCCCGTTTTGCGGCCATTGCGGCGCGAGCTTCGCTTCGGGCGGCCAGGCCGGCCCCATCATCATCGGGCGGGGGCGGGAGGCCGATTTCCGCCTGACCAGCCGGAAGGCCTCCAAACGCCAGGCCTCTCTAAGCCCTCGCGGCGACGGCCGTTTTTTGCTGCAGGATTTAGGCTCCAGCAACGGCGTTTTCGTGGGTTCGCCGACCAACCGGGTGCAATCGGCGGTGGTCGGGTTGGACGACCTCGTCTATTTCGCCGACCAGGCGGCGCGCGTTTCAGACATAGTCAAAGGCCGGCCGCCCGCCCCGGAGGCGGCCGCTTCTTTGTCGTGGAACATCGGCCGGACGGCCGACAATGAGATCGTCATCAACGACGACAGCATTTCCCGCCGGCACGCCCTTTTGGAGGCCCTTCCGGGCGGAGGCTGGCGCCTGACTGACGCCGGCTCGCACAACGGCACCCAGGTCAATGCCCGGAAAATAGGCCGGGCGGCCATCAGCGCGGCGGATCAGATCAAATTCGGGCGCTATGAAATCCGGGCCGCGGAATTGATGGCCAAAGCCTCGGCCGTAAAAGCCGGCGGCCGGTCGTCGACCGGTTGGTCGGCGGCCGGTTGGTGGCCGCAGGCGCTTCTCGGCTGGCCCGCCGCCGCCAAATATATGATTTTGTTTGTATTGGCGATGGCGGTTTTTGGCCTGAGCCAGATTTCACTGTCACTCCAAATCGGCCCCCAAACGGCGCCGCCCAAGGCGGCCAAGCCGGCCCCCGCGGCCCCGCCCCCGACCGCGCCCAAGCCGGCTCCGCCCGCTCCGGCGCCTGTGGCTCCGGCGCCCGTGGCCCCGCCCCCGGCCGCGCCCGTTCCGGCGCCCGTGGCCCCGCCCCCGGCCGCGCCCGTTCCGGCGCCTGTGGCCCCGCCCCCGGCCGCGCCCGTTCCGGCGCCTGTGGCTCCGGCGCCCGTGGTCCCGCCCCCGGCGCCGCCCGCTCCGGCGCCGCCGACCGCGCCGCCTCCGGCCGAATCAGAGCAAAAATACCTGGAACTGGCGGAACGGGCCACGGTTTATGTGCAAATCAAGGCAACTACCGGATCTGGATTTTACTCAGGATCAGGGTTTTTCATCGCCCCGGACCTGATCATGACCAACCGCCATGTGGTCGAAGGCGGGAAAGGCCCCTGTCTGGTCATCAATAAAGCCCTCGGCCGACCGCTGGAGGCCCGGGTGGCGGCCCGGGGCGCGGGCGACCGCGATTACGCCGTGCTGCGGGTCGCTCCGCAGGCCGGGATAACGCCCCTGTCCTTAAGCGCCAAGGCCAAACGGGCCGACCGGGTCGCGGCCTGGGGCTTCCCCGGTCTGCTGGCTGCCTTGGATCCGAATTCCATCCCGGAAGTTGTCTACAGTTCCGGGGAAATAAGCGTCGTTTATGAAAACCTGCGCCCGCCGCTCATTGCCCATACCGCCGTCATCTCCCCAGGCAACAGCGGGGGGCCGCTGATCGACGCCCGGGGGCGGGTGGCCGGAATAAATACATTGCTCTACAGAAATCCGGGCGAAAGCTTCAGGGAAGCCTATACGGCGCTGGCGGCGCGAGACATTATCGCCTTTCTGCGGGAAAAAGGCCTGGCCCACACCACGGCGGATTAAGGCCGCTTCGTTTTCGACCTCTGGCGAAAAGGAGAAAAATACATGCTTAAAAAGATGATTAATATGATCATCCTTTGCCTATTTTGCGGCGGCCCGGCCGCCTGGGCCCAGGAGCTCACGGTCAAGGCCGTCGACTGCGAACAGTGGCCCGCGGTTCGCCTGCGCGTGGCCTGGCCGGGGGCCGGGGAGACGGCCGGGAGCTACAGCCTGCGCCTGGCGCCGGACGGCCCGGCGCTTCCGGCCGCCGCCCTCCAGCGGCCGGCCGAGACGCCCGAGCCCGTCAGCATCGTGGCCGCCCTGGACACCAGCAAAAGCCTGGCCCCGGACAGCCTGGCCGCGGCTAAAAAAGCTTTGGCCGATTATGTGAATCAATTGAAGGAGGGGGAGCAGATCGCCCTTCTGGCCTTCAACGACAGCGTGCAGCTTGTGTCCGGCTTCACCGGCGACCGGGCGGTTTTGACCAAAGCCCTAAACGGCCTGACGGTCGGCGGCTCCAAAACGGAACTGTACAAAGCCATGCTCTTCAGCCTGGACCTGCTGAAAAACCACCCCGGCCGGCGACTGCTATTGGTCGTCTCCGACGGCCAGGACGAGGGGCTTGAAGTCACCAGTTGGGATGTGCTGAAAGCGGCCAAGGAAAATCAGCTCCAGATTTCCGCCGTCGGCCTGAGCGGCTCGGCCCTAACGGACGGCCGCCACCTGAACATTTTGGAAAATTTCGCCAAAGAAACCGGCGGCCTCTACCGGCGGGCCGAAAACGCCGTGGCCCTGTCGCTGGCCATGGCCGACCTGCTGAAGGCGCCGCCGCCCGGCCCGGCCGAAGGCTATTTATATGATTTAACCTTTAACCTGGAACCGGCCGGGCCGATGACGGCGGCCTCTGTTCAGGCCGTGCTGACCCGCAAGCTCGGCCCCAACAGCCGAACCGTGGAGTTCACCCTGAACCCGCCGGCGGCCGCCCTCGCCCCGCCGCCGCCGGCCGCCGAGGAAAGCCCGCCGCCGGCCGCCGAGGAACCCGCGCCTGAAGAAGAAGCTCCAGCCGAAGCTCCGGCGGAAAGCCCGGCCGAAGCCCTGGATGAAGCCCCGCCGCTCTGGGCCAGGCCCTGGCTTTGGGGCGTCGCCGCCGGCGCCGCGGCCTTGCTGCTGTTGGTCTTGGTCGTGTTTTTGCGCCGGCGGAAAGCGGCTGACGATAAGCCGACCGTGCTCATGCCGCCGGATTTTCGGGATCAGACCTTCGTTCGCCCGACCGTCGCCCTGCCGCCGGAAACCCGGCTGAGAGCCGCCAGAACGGTTCAGAATCCCAGCCCTTTCGTTTTGGAATTCGCCGAGTTTGGTCTCCGTTTTCCCCTGGCTCTCGGCCTGAATTCCCTGGGAGCCGATTCAGGCAACAGTTTGCGGCTGGATGTGCCCACGGTTTCCGGACGGCACGCCCACTTGGAAGTCTCGGCGACCGAATGCAGGATCAAGGATTTGAATTCCACCAACGGCACCCTGGTCAACGGGGCGGCCATCAGCGGCTATACCCGGCTCAAAGACGGCGATTTGTTGAAATTCGGCACGGCCCAGGGCCTGTTGCGCCTGGCGCGCTGAAGGTTTTGGTTGGGAAATAAGGAGAGAACATGAGTTGGTTAAATTGCCCTTCCTGCGGCCGCCCGGCCGAGACGGCCGCGGGCCGCTGCGGCTTCTGCGGCGCCGCCCTGAACGAGGCGCCCGACGCCTTCGAGCGTTGCTCCAACGGCCACATCGTCTCCGAAGGCGCCCAATTTTGCCCCTGGTGCGGGGAAGAGATGCGCCCGGCGGGGGGAGGCCGGGTCACAGGCCCGAAGACGGAGAACTCCCGGAGCACCGAACCGATGACCGGCCCCGCCTTCCCTCCTCCAGGTCGGTTCCGGGAGCCCGCGACCTCTCCCGGCCCACAGGGCGGCGGCCAGCGGAAAACCATGGTAATGCCCAGACCGGAGGAAAAACGAACCGTGATCTTCCGCCCCGACGGCGGGGCGGCGCCCGCGCCGGGAGGCGGCCAGGCCCGCCTGGTGGGTTTCCTGGTCAGCTACAGCCTGTCGCCTCTGGGGGCTTTCTTTCCCCTGCGGGAAGGCCGCCAGACTATCGGCAGCGGCCCGGCCATGCGCATCAGGATTGAGGACGACCAGCTCTCGGGTGAACACGCCCTGATTCTCTATCGGCAGGGCCGTTTCATCTTCGAGGACCGCCTGTCCTCCAACGGCTCCCGGATCAACGGCCAGGAGGCCGCGGGCCAGGTGGAGCTCAAGCACGGCGACCGCCTGGGCCTGGGCGCCCACACCTATATCTTCGTCGGAATTTCAGAAGATGAGCCGGTGATCCTACAGAAGCAAAGGTCGCAATAATATGGAAACGTCGCTGAATAAAACGGATTTTCCCCTGGCCGTCGGCCAGTGCAGCCATCCCGGCCTGACCCGTGAGGACAACGAGGATTCTTTCGGCTGGTTCAGCACCAAAGCCGGGGAACTGCTCTTGGTGGCCGACGGCATGGGCGGCCACGCCGGCGGGGAGAAGGCGGCCAAAACGGCTATCGCCGCTTTTCGCCAATATGTCGATTCCTCCCCGGATCGGGAGAAACCGGAAATTCTTCTCCGGCGGGCCCTTATGGCCGCCGACCAGGCGGTGGCCCAAGTGGGGGCGGCGGAGCCGGCCCTGGCCGGCCTGGGCTCCACCCTGGTGGCCTTGCTGCTGCGCGGCCGGGAGGCCTGGCATATCCACGTGGGCGACAGCCGTCTGTACCGCTTTTCCGGCGGCGCCCTGGAACAGCTGACCCGCGACCACTCCTATGTGCAGGAGTTGCTCGACCGCGGGCGGATCAGCGCCAGGGAGGCGGAGAAGCACGAAGACCGCCATATGCTCACCCAGTCTTTAGGCGGCAATCTTGATGAGCCGGGTCCGCGGGCGGCCTGCGAAAACAGCCTCCCCGGCGACATTTTTCTCCTGTGCAGCGACGGCCTCTCCGGGCCGGCCTCCAAGGCGGAGCTGCGCCGCTTGCTGGCCGGGCCGGGCTCCGCCCAGCTTAAGGCCGAAAATTTGGTCAATCTGGCCCTGAAGGCCGGGGGGCCGGACAACGTCACCGTTCAGCTGGCGGTTCTGGCCGACGCGGCGCCTGGTTCCCGGTCCGGCCGGATAACCCAGAAAATCAGCCAACCGGCGGCGCCGGCCGGCCGCCGCCGGGCCTTCTGGCCGGCTTTTTGTCTCTTTGCTTTCGGGCTGGTCATAGGCGGGGCCGGCTTATTCGCCTGGGACCACTGGTTCAAAACTGAAACGCCGCCTCAGCCGGAAACGGCGGCCCCGGCCGAAGCGACGCCGGGTGAAGCGGCGCCGGCCGAAACGGCCTCGGCTGAAGCGCCGCCGGGCGAAGCGCCGCCAAGTGAAGCGGCGCCGGCCGAAACGCCGCCGGGCGAAGCGGCGGTTCCGCCCGCGGAGGGTTCGCCCGCGGCCTCTCCAGTTGAAACAAAGTCTCCGGCGGAACCGGCGGCTGAACCTAAGGCGGCGGCCCCGCCCGCCCCGGCCGCGCCGCCGGCCGCCGCCTCAACTCAGGCCGGAGATTGAACCATGGCCCCTAAATTACCTGCGCGGATTCACGAGGTGCTGGGCCGCGCCAGCCGAAAAGGCCGCCGGGCTGAACAGCAGGATCGTTTTCTGGTCCTCTATGCTTCCGGGGCCTTGTTTTTATTGGTCGCCGACGGCCTGGGCGGCCACAGCGGCGGAGCCCGGGCCGCGGAAATCGTCAAAAAAACGGCCCGGAAAATGTTTCTGAAAGAGCCCCTGGCCCCGGCGGAGAGCCTCTTTCCGGCCTTTATGCGCCAAGCCTGGGAACATCTGCGGGCGGAGGAGGCCAGAAGAACCGGGCTGGAACTCCGTTCGACGGCGGTTCTGATCCGGCTCCGGGGCCGGGGCCAGGCCGAGTGGGCCCACGTGGGGGATTCCCGGCTCTACCTGTTCAACCCCGAAGGGGAGCTTCGGCAGCGCACCCGGGACCACAGCCTGGCCACTCTGGCCGTCTTCAATGGGGACATGACGGAGGAAGAGGCCCGGCGCCATCCGGACCGCTCCATCCTCTACCAGTGCCTCGGCGGCGAAAAACCGCCAAAACCGCTTCTGGGCCGGGCGGAGCCGCCTTTGGAGGACGGCAGCCTGGTCTTGGTCTGCACCGACGGTTTTTGGGAACATGTCGAGCCGGGTCGGGAATGGTTCGGCCAAGGCCGGCTGGCGGATCGGGTTAAGGCGACGCTGGCGGAAGCGGAAAAAAGGGCGGGCCAGGAGGCCGATAACGCCACCCTGCTGGCCTTTGAGTATCGGGCCGATCTGTTCCCGGAAAGCTGATTTTTTGTTAGAACGGCGACAAACCCGGATTAAGAGATAAACATGGCCAATTTTCCGCCAGCAGACGATTCCGCCCTCCCGGCCGGCGCCCGGCTGGGGTTTTATCGCATAAACGGCGAACTCGGGCGGGGCGGTTTCGGCATTACTTATCAGGCCCATGACGCCCGGCTCGACCGCCTGGTGGTGATCAAGGAGTTTCTGCCCCAGGACTTCGCGGCCCGGCGGGGCGACTACACGGTGGGGCCGCGTTCTGGAAGTGTGGCCGAAGCTTTTCAGAGCGGCTTGGATTCCTTCCTGAAAGAGGCCCAAACTCTGGCCAGGTTCAATCACCCCAACATCGTCCCGGTGCTGGACTTTTTCAAAGCCAAAAACGGCACGGCCTATCTGGTGATGCCCTTTCTGCCCGGGGAAACTTTGGCCGCCAACCTGGCCC
>JAISRV010000427.1 GCA_031273445.1 Candidatus Adiutrix sp.
TTTTCATCATACCAGCCGCCCACATAAACGCCTTCGCCATTGAGATAGCCCATCTTCCCGATTTCGGCGTAGTCGGCCCATTTGGCCGAGCCGTGGAGGTCGTCCCGGCCTTTCAGGCCCTGTTGCGAGGCCGCATAGAGAATCAAGCCAAGTAACGGCAGCCCCGCCCCGACCAGGTAAGTCTGATCGACAACGGCCTGGGCCTGGTCAAATTGCGCGGCCATTTCAGACCATTCCAGAAGCTTCCAGGGGCAGTGCCACTGAAGGCCGAAAGCCGTGCCGATAGGTTCTCCCAGGGCCTTATGATAGCCGAACAGCGCGGCCAGACGCTGAGTGCCCCAGGCGCAGACCGCCAGGCCCCAAATGCAGACCGCCGCGATCACCGCCCATTTCCAGGCTTGACCGCCGCTTTTGGAATTACGGCGAATGTGTCCGTATTTGTTCTTTGAAGTCATTGTCGCCTCTTGACTGCATACCTTAATTTGGTATAATCTAAGGTATCATTTAAAAAAATGAGGCCAGGATTCGCCAAATGGAACAAGATGAACGGATATGGCTGGTGTCTATTACCAGACGAGCGAGCAAACAAAGAGATAAACTTCCCCAAAGGATCATTGACGCTCTGGAAGCTCTGATGCTGGACATGCGTCATGATGGACCGGAGCGCCTCAACTGGCCGCATTACGGTATAATCAAGGGGAAAGAAAAAAAATGTGGATATGCGGCATTGCCGTCTCAACAAGGACAAACCTGTCTATGTCGCGGTTTGGGTGGTTGAAGACATGGCCATGCAACTTTTGGAGGTACGCTATGTTGGCACACATGAAAACGCGGACTACCGGCGAATCAACTGAAATCAGCCTGCTGCTGCCGACCAAGGTCGCCGCGCAGATGCGGGATATAATCACCAATTCCTGGACTCTGGCCGGGCATAAAATCCGCGGACTCAATGCGGAAGGCGAGGAACTATTTTCTTTTGAAGAAGTTTTCCCTGATTCGCACCCCGGCTCTCGTTTGCGCGGGTTACGCGTCCGTGAAGGCCTTACCCAGAAGCGGATGGCTGAAAAATTGGGGCTTCGCCAGCACCACATCTCCGAAATGGAAAAGGGAACCAGACCGATCAGCTTGGAAATGGCCAAACGGATCAGCAAAACCTTCGATATTTCGTACAAGGTTTTTCTGTAAAACCTGGACAACCCATAGGCATAAATGCCTCTTGATTTTATATCCAAAATGGATATAATTGTTTTAGAGGTTAGAGCGGAAATATGGCGGAACAAATTTGGACGGTGCTCTTTACCGGGCAGGCCAAAAAACAGAAAGACCAGTTGCCGGAAAACATCCGCGACAACCTGGCGGCTCTGAAATTGGATTTGGAATGGAAAGGCCCGGAACAGTGGGACTGGTTCCACTACGGCAAGCTGAGCCGCAAGAAAAATCAGAACTTCCATCATTGCCATCTCAACAAAGGCCAGCCGCGATATGTGGCCGTATGGAAAGTCGTCGATATGGAAATTCGGATAATGGAGATCAGATATGTTGGAACACATGAAAATGCAAACTATCGGCGAATTGGCTAAAATAGATTTCAGCGTGACCGTGCCGGCCCGGCGGTTGTCCCTGGTGACTGACGCCTTAAAAAGCGTGTTGGCTTTAGCCGGGCAAGGCGCCAGGCCGGTCAATGAAGAAGGCGAAGAACTGTACGCTTTTGAAGAAGTTTTCCCTGAAGCCCATCCGGGTATGGCCGTGCGGGGCTTTCGCGGCAAGATGGACATGACGCAGGAAGAGCTGGCCGAGCGTTTGGGCATTAAACAAACTCGCGTCTCCGAGCTGGAAAGCGGCAAGCGGGCCATAAGCGTGGCCATGGCCAAACGCCTTGCCGGGATTTTCGACATTTCA
The DNA here is from genome assembly GCA_031273445.1 of Candidatus Adiutrix sp. Classification (GTDB taxonomy): domain Bacteria; phylum Desulfobacterota; class Desulfarculia; order Adiutricales; family Adiutricaceae; genus Adiutrix. The sequence continues at coordinate 1,900 of JAISRV010000427.1, forward strand.
TACAAGGCGTTTTTATAGGCCGGCATAAGGCCCCCTGAAAACAATGTCTTTGGTGACGATGATGTTGAACTCGTAGCCCGGCCTGATTTCCAGGGTGGGCTTGATGTTCAGATTTTTCTGCAGAAGCTGGAGAGTGGCCTGGCCCAGCTGCGCGGCCAGGGCGGCGGTCATTTCATCCTGGACCGATGTGGAGTTGGAGTCGGAAGTGGTGTTGGAGGCCTGATCCACGGCGTAGCTTGTGCCGCCGACGATCAGGCTCATGAGGATGGCCGAGCCGAAGATGCGGAGATAGTGGTTGTCCACTTTATCCTGAAAGCCGGCATAACCGGAGATGTCCACGCCGGGCATGGCCCCCAGAGTGACGGAGGAGCCGTCGGGGAAAACGACCCTGTTCCAGGCCACCAGAACCCGCCGCTGGCCATAGACCACCCTGGAGTCATAGGCTCCGAATATCTTCGCGCCCTGGGGTATGAGCAGGCTCTGGCCGTTGGCCGTGTCGTAGATGTTCTGACTGACCTGGGCGATAAGGCTGCCGGGCAGATCGGAGTTGACGCCGCTTATCATTATTCCGGGGACGACCGTGCCGGTCTTCAGCTCGAAGGGCCGCCCGGCTTCCCTGGTGTGGGGCGATATCCATTGTTTGACGTCGGCCCGCTCGAAGAAGGCTTCCTTGTCCTTGTCCGCCGCCGGGTCGTAGCCGTCAGGCCGGGAAGGCGGGTACGGCGTAGACTCGTCTACGCCGCCCGATTCCCCGGCGGCCTGGGCCGGCGCGGAAGCGCCTGAATTCTCGCGCCTGACCAGCATCGCCGAACTGTAAGCCTGTTGGTCGCGCTCGAACTTGCGGCGGCGGATTTCGTCGGCCTCCCTGGCCCTGGCTTCGGCCTCCCGATCCACCGGGGGCGGCCCGACCACGATCAGCGGCTCGTCTTTCTTCGGCTCATTGTCCGTCTTGTTTTCCGGCGCTGACTCCGGCGGCATGACAAAACCAAAATCATCCACCGGCGGGGTCAAGGTTTTGTTTTCCGATTCCAGCGAGGCGGACGGGACATCGGGTTCTTTTTTCTCCGCTTCCCTGGTCATCATCAGCATGGTGACCGCCGCCAGGAGCACTAAGACCAAAAATATGATCAGCAATATATTCTTGTTGCTCTTCTTGACCTTCGGCCTGGTTTCCAGAAAATTCGGATCGGCGTTGCTCATTCGGCGCCCCCGCTTCCATCCATCGCCCTGGCGGCGGCGCCCGGAATAAACCGTTCGCCTTGCGCCTGATAGACCCTGGCGATAACCGCGCCGCCGGAGAGGCTTAAACGCGAGTACCACGTTTCCTCGTCCAGCCGATCCAGGACGTAAGCCACGCTCAGGGCTTCGCCTGACGGCGCCGGAACCACTGTAAAGCCGCGGGAGCGCAAAGCCTGGTCGATAGCCTGGCCCAAGGTCTCCGAACCGCTCCCGGCCGGTTTCAGATAAACGGCGGTATGGCCCGGAGGAAAGAGGCCGGCCAGCTCTTCCGCCAGGGCCTCGGCCACGACGGCTTCGGCGGCGGCCGGATAGCCGGAGGCCACGAACGAATGCCCGGCCCGGCCTGACCCGGACAAGGCGCAGCCGTTAAGGCCCAAAGCGGCCAAAGCCGGAATCATCAGACAAGAGGCCAGGATTCGGCCTAAAAAATTCATTT
>JAISRV010000002.1 GCA_031273445.1 Candidatus Adiutrix sp.
CAACCCTGCGAATCCATGGTGCTGCTGGAGCAGCTGGCCAGCGAATGGGTCGTGCGCCACGGCCTGGCCTCAAAAGGCGACAAGGTCTTCCTCACCTGCGGCCTGCCGCTGCAGACCACAGGCCGCACCAACCTAATAAAACTCATGGACATCGGAGAATCAACCGGCGCTTAGGCCGCGCGGCCGCCGGATGCTCCCGCATCCTGTCCGTAGGGGCGGGAGTCGCCGGCTCTCTTGGTCGGCCGGGGCCGGCGGCGGGACCTGATGGAGGGGAAAACCGCCAGGGCTTCGCCCTGGTCTGGTGTTTGAATATTGTCGGGGCTTCGCCTTGGTCTGGTGTTTGAATATTGTCATGCTTCGCCTTGGTAACTTTTGACTCACATTGGATAAATAATACCCGGCCCTGCTTATGGAATCTGGCGGAGTTTTTTCTGGGCGAGTTAATCCGCTGGAAAAATTCATCAAGCAATACAGGCCTTTAAAAAGTAATAACAGTTACCCGTTCTTAATGCGCGGCTTGGCCTTGTATTTGCTAGACAGGCCGTCAGCGCCTTATCCTGAAACGACAGCGAGTTTTGCCCATGTCTCCTGACGCCCAAAATATGTCCGCCGCGCCTTTGATCGGGCCGCCGGCTAATCCGTCTGGCCAAAAATCAGGGCCTCCTGGTTCGGCGTGGTCGGGCGGGAAGCCGTCGGCCCGGATAAAAAAAATTTTCGGGAAAAAAATGATGATCGCCCTGGCCCTGATTGCGGTTCTGGCGATTTTCAGAAGCTGCTCCAACGGCGAAGAGGAGGTCAGCTATCTGACCGAGCGGGTTCGCCGGGGCGACGTCATAAAAACGGTCAACGCCGCCGGCGAAGTGGCCGCGGCGCAATTGGTCAACGTGGGCGCCCAGGTTTCCGGACAGATTGAAACCCTGGCCGTCAGCCTCGGCCAACAGGTCAAAAAAGGCGAGCTGATCGCCGAAATAGATTCCACAACCCAGCGCAATGACCTGGAAATCAATAAGGCCAAGCTCAAAACCTATGAAACCCAATTGGTTTCCCGCAAAGTGGCCCTGAAAGTCGCCGAACAGCAATATGAACGAACTTTGAAGCTGAAAAAGCGCGACGCGGCTTCCGACGAAAGCCTGGAAAACGTCGAAAATACCCTGGCTTCGGCCCGGGCGGCGGTGGACGAAACCGCCTCGCTCATCGCCCAGACCGTCATCTCGGTCAACACCGCCGAAACCAACCTGGGCTATGCCCGCATCCTGGCGCCTCTTGACGGCACGGTGGTCTCCATTCCGGTGGAGGAAGGCCAGACCGTCAACGCCAACCAGACCGCCCCCACCATCGTCCATCTGGCCGACCTCAGCCAGATGGAGATACGCATGCAGATATCCGAAGGCGACGTGACCAAGGTCAAACCCGGCATGAAGGTGACCTATACCATCCTGTCGGAGCCGGACCGCGTCTTCAGCGGCGAATTACAGATGGTCGACCCCGGCCTGATCTCCCTGTCCGACGGCAGCTACAACGGCTCCGCCGACAGCGGCACGGCCATATATTATTACGGCAAGTTCATCGTGCCCAACGATCACGGCCTCTTGCGCATCGGCATGACCACCCAGAACACCATCACCATCGCTGAAACCCGCGACGTCCTGATCGTGCCGACCATCGCCCTTCGCCCGGTCGGAGGCCGCGCCCAGAGCCGGAGCCCGGATCAGGCCAAAAACGGCGGCCAGGGCCGGCGCGGCGGCGGACGGGCCGGCGGCGGCGGGCAAGGCCTGGACGGCGGCGGACGGGCCGGCGGCGACCGGGCTCTCGTCAGCGTCATGGAAAAAGGCCGGCCGGTGGAAAGGGAGATAGAGACAGGGCTTTCCGACAATATGAACACCGAAGTGATCTCCGGCCTGGAGGAAGGCGACGAGGTGGTCTCAGCCCAGATGTCGACCTCGGAAATGGCCCAGGCCGGCGGCAGCCAGTTCCGCGGCGGCCCCAGGCTGTGAGCCCGTCATGAAGGCCATGGAAAACATCATTGAATTACACAAGGTAAACAAATTCTTCGGCGAGGGCGAGAGCCGCATTCACGTGCTTAAGGATATTGATCTGGAGATTAAGCGCGGCGACTTCGTGGCCGTCATCGGGCAGTCCGGCTCGGGCAAAACCACCCTGATGAACACCATCGGCTGTCTGGACGTTCCGACCTCCGGCGCCTATAAAGTGGACGGCATCGAGACCGGCGGCCTGTCGGCCAACGCCCTGGCCTGGGTGCGGGGCCGCAAGCTGGGCTTCGTCTTTCAACGCTACAACCTTCTGGCCAGCCTGACCACCCTGGATAATGTGGCCCTGCCGGCCGTCTACACCGGCCTGAGCCATTTGGCCCGCGTCGAAAGGGCCAAAGAGCTGCTGACCCGTCTGGGCCTGGAGGACAAGTTCAAAAATTTTCCCTGGCAGCTTTCAGGCGGCCAGCAGCAGCGGGCCAGCATCGCCCGGGCCTTAATGAACGGCGGCGACATAATTCTGGCCGACGAACCCACCGGCGCCCTTGACTCCAAAAGCGGCGAAATGGTCATGGGCATTCTGGAGTCTCTGCACGGCGACGGGCACACCATTATCCTGGTCACCCACGATCCCGGCATCGCCGCCTACGCCCACCGGGTCATAGAGTTAAAAGACGGCCTCGTCATCTCCGCCAGCGGCGCGACAAGGCTTTCAGCGCGGCCGAACACAAAAGCCCGGTGGATGAAAGCGTCAACCCCATCGCCTTTTATCGCGACCAGTTCGCCGAAGCCTTCAAAATGTCGATCCAGGCCGTCATGGCCCATAAGCTGCGTTCTCTCCTGACCATGCTGGGCATCATCATCGGCATAGCCTCGGTGGTCTCGGTCGTCGCCCTGGGCCGGGGCTCCCAGGAACGCATCATGGAAAACATCAGTTCCATGGGCACCAACACCATCAGCATTTATCCCGGTTCCGGCTTCGGCGACCGGCGCAGCGGCCGGGTGCGGACGCTGACCGTTTCCGATTCCGACATCCTGGCCCAACAGAGCTATCTGGACAGCGCCACCCCCAGCGTTTCCGCCAACAGCAACCTGGCCTTCGGCAACCAGACTTTGACGGCCTCCCTTAACGGCGTGGGCGCCCAGTTCTTCGACGTGCGCGGACTGAAAATCGCCGAAGGCCGCTTTTTTAATGAAGCCGACGTCAAAGACGTGGCCTCGGTGGCCGTCATCGACCCCAACACCAGAAACAAGCTCTTTCCCGACGGCGAAAACCCCCTGGGCCAGGTGCTGCTCTTCCGACGCCAGCCGCTGACGGTCATCGGCGTCACCCAGCCCCAGAACGCCATGTTCGGCCCCTCGGATCAACTGAGCCTGTGGTCCCCGTATACCACGGTGATGAGCAAGATCAGCGGCGACCGCCATATCAGCTCCATCATCGTCAAAGTCGGCGATCACGTCGCCTCCCAGGTGGCGGAAAAGAATCTGACCAACCTTTTGACCGTCAAGCACGGCCGCAAGGATTTCTTCACCCAGAACACCGACGCCATCAAGCAGACCATCCAAAGCGCCAGCCAGACCATGACCCTGTTGATTTCCTCCATCGCCCTGATTTCACTGGTGGTGGGCGGCATCGGGGTCATGAACATCATGCTGGTCTCGGTCACTGAACGGACCAGGGAAATAGGCGTCAGGATGGCCATCGGGGCCAGGCGTTTCAACATTATGCAGCAGTTCCTCATTGAAGCCGTGCTCCTGTGCGTCATCGGCGGCCTGGCCGGCATCCTCTGCGCCGGGGCCATCGGCCTGGCCTTCAACAGCTTCTCCAGCGATTTCACCATGTCCTTTTCCGGCGCCTCCGTCTTCCTGGCCCTGGGCTGTTCCAGCCTGATCGGGATAGGCTTCGGCTATATGCCGGCCCGCAACGCCTCGCTCCTGAACCCCATCGACGCCCTGGCCTATGAATAGGATACTAACCATGCGCCCGCTGATAGTCGCAACGCTCATCGCCCTGACCGTCTTCGGCCTCATCGGCTGCGCCCGGATCAGCCGGCCGGAGAAAAACCTCTCCGAACGCCTGGCCTACGACGCCCAGGTCAAGGCCCGCTATCAGCTGGATCCCGAATGGTGGAAAGTCTATGACGACGCGCGGCTGAACGAGGCGGTGGAACTGGCCCTGGCCCGCAACCTTGACCTGGCCAAAGCCGCCGTCAGCGTAACCCGGGCTTTTCATCAGGCCGGGCTGGCCGGTCTGGACCTCTTCCCCAAATTGTCCGGCGGCCTGGACGCTTCGAGCCGTAGAAACATCGACGCGGGCGGCCCTTCCGCCCGTTCGGCCGGCGGCAGCCTGAGCCTCAGCTACGAACTGGACCTGTGGCGCAAAGTGGCCGCTTCGGCCGGCGCCGCCGAGTGGGAATACAAGGCCACGGTCGAAGACCTGGAAAACGCCCGCCTGGCCCTCGTCAACAGCGTCGTGGACGCCTATTACAACCTGGCCTACCTGGGCGACGCCATTGAATCCAGCCGGAAAAACCTGGCCAATCTCCGGGCCGTCGAAAACACGGTGACGGTCAAATACGAAAACGGCAAAGTGGCCGCCCTGGAAAAAGCCCAGGCCCGCCAGTCGGTGCTGTCGGCTGAAAACAGCCTCAACGACCTGGAAACCCAGCATAAAAACGCCGAGCAGACCCTGCGCGACCTTCTGAATCTAAAACCAGGCCAGCCTTTGGCCGGAGCGTCCGGCGCGGCTTTTTCCGGCCGGCCCACTTTGGCCGGGCTCCGACTGCCGGGCCTTGACCTGAACGTGCCCCTGGCCGTGCTGGCCAACCGGCCCGATCTGCGGGCGGCCGAGTTCCGCCTGGAAAAGGCCTTGAAAAACGTGGCTATAGCGGAAAAGGGCTGGCTGCCCTCCATCAGCCTCAGTTCGGCCCTGACTTCGTCCGCGAACGCCGTCAGCGCCGCCTTCAACAATCCCGCCGCCAGCGCGGGGCTCTCCGTCAGCCTGCCTTTTCTGGACTGGAGCCGGGTTCTGAACAACCTCAGAATATCGGAAACTGATTTCGAAACGGCCCGGCTGGGCTTTGAACAAAGCCTGACCACGGCCCTCAACGAGGTGGACGCCTATTACTACGCCTACGGCCAGGCCCTACGCGGCCTGGACAACGCCCGCCGCAAACACGCCGAAGACCTGCGCATAAGCGCCTACCAGCAGGACCGCTATGAAAACGGCGCCGCGGAACTCTCGGACTGGCTGTCGGCCGTCAATACCGTCTACAGTTCCCGCCTGGCCGCCTTAAACGCCCTCTATCAGGCCCTGCGCTATGAAAACATGACCTACAAGGCCATGGCCGGTCGCTGGCAAACAAGCCCCTGACAGATATGGACCGCCTCACGCGCCCTGTGTAACCAGGATTCCGCATTCAGATTCTCAACTGCCTGAAAAGATCATCAACATCCTTTGCGTGAAACACATCTTCTCCGCGATCCGCCATCTCCAGCGTTTTGCGGGTCAACTCATTCGGTTCTTCCGTGCCGAAGGGCAGGCGTTTTTCTCTGGCTATCTTCGTCAGCATCATGCGGCAGGCATCAGAAACGGTCAACCCAAAAGTGGACAGCACGTTGGCGGCTTCATTTTTTATCCTGGGATCAATTCTGGCGCGGACATAATCGTCGGCAGACATGGTAATCCTCCTTGCTTGTCTTCATTGTAGCTCAATTGAGCATAAGGTCAATGAGAATATAGCGTCATTTTTTTAATTATTTTTATTTTAATTAATTTTTCCGCCGCCTTAACCGGGCACGAAACGATAGCCCCGGCCCGGTCTGGTTTGGATATGGCGCGGCCTGGAAGGGTCCGTCTCCACTTTATTGCGCAGCCGCCTGATGTGAACCGCGACGGTTTTCAGGTCGCCGCACTGGTCATTGCCCCAAACCGCCCCATAAAGCCGCTCAGTGGTAAAGTCCGAATCAGGGTTGGCCGCCAGGCAGCGGAGCAGTTCATATTCTTTGGGAGGCAGCTTGATTTCCCGGTCGTCGACATAAACTTCACGGCGGCCGAAGACTATCCTGAGGCGGCCGAAGACTTTTTGGTTCATCCGGCTGAAGCGTACATTTTATTGAAAAACACCCTTCCGACTCCTCGTTTCCCGGCGTCGGCGCTGGCTCGTTGGGCGGCCCCGCCGCCGCCGGGAAAGTGCTTGGTAGTAAAGCATCGTGATTTGATTTAAGAGCGCCATTCACCGCCAGCTCTAAAAACTGGAGCTTGCCGGCATAAAGGCTTAAAAGAGCCAGCTTTGAGCAATACAGTGTATTTATTATTAAAAATTGTTTGCCCCAAAGCTGTTAATTGCGAATAATCAATTTGGCTTTGAATTGTAACGCCTATAGCAGGTCATGTACACAAAAAACGGATGAGCCTGAAACGGGTTAGCCTTCGCGAGCTTCTTCATAAGCGCAATTTGCATAACGCGATCCATCCTTTCTGGTATAATGACGGCACGCGATGCGGAGACCACCTATTCTGGGACGAACCGGAAAACAGTCTGAATCCGGAACTCGTGCCCGTGCTTGTTGAGATTCTTCTTGAACTGTCGCGCGGCGGCGCGCAAATATTCCTTGCCCCGCATAGCGAGTTGCTGGCAAGCTATTTCACGGTCAATCGTCAAAAAGACGATAAGGTGAAGTTCTACTCATGGATCGAAGGAAGGTAAGGCATGTCTGACGAATTTGCACAACACTGGCGAGATGCTCTCGCTCTTAATCGTCGAACGGCGCCTGAATTCTATACGTCCGCTCACGAGGTAGAGCCAGGGCCACATGCGGAGGCGATCAGCTTTGCTTTGGCCGATCTTGGTCTAACTGCCGTATTCTGCATTGAGGGAGTTCCGACTGTGGGATTTCTGAATCAGCCGGATGCCTCTCTCGCACGGATTGACGAATTGCACCAAATTCTCTGGAATCAGGGACTGATGAGCTTGATGCTCGTCCTTAAGGAGGACGAGCTGGTGGCCTATTCACTGGTCCAGAGGCCATTCCAGCGCGAGAAGGGACAAAAAAGCGACCCGCGTTTGATCGTGACTCTTTCGCTTTTGTCCGATGCGTTGCAGCTTCGGGAACTGATAGACTCCATGGAGTCGGGACGATTTTGGTTTGAAAATGACGAGTTCTTCGATCCGGACGATCGGGTTGATAGTGTTCTGCTCTCAAACCTGCTGGAAGCGTTTCGGGCTATGCGCGACGACCTGGGGGGCGAAGCCGCCCAGGCGCTTTTAATGCAGACGATGTTTATTGCTTATCTTGAGGATCGTAAGATCATCAAGGAGGTGGTCTTTCAGGACGTTTCCAATAAAACATGCTCCAGCCTCGCGGAGATGCTGGAGGCGGATTCGCCCGCACACTTCGAAGCTCTGTTTGGATGGCTGAAGAAGGCGTTCAACGGGAACCTGTTCAACGCGCCTTGCGCCTTTGAAACAGATGACGTTATGCCGCCAAAACTGGCCGTCCGGCATCTACGAACGCTCGCGCGATTCCGGCATGGGCGTGAGGAGATGGCCTCCGGGCAGCTTCGCCTGTGGGGGTATGATTTCCGATATATGTCAATCGGCCTCATAAGCGCAGTTTACGACCGCTTTTTGAAAGAGGAGGCGGAAAAGAAAAGCGCTGATGGTGCGTTTTATACGCCAATGTTCTTGGCCGATGTCGTCGTAAACCAGCTATGGGACGATCTGTCCGACGAACAGCGGGATAACGGTATTTTCTGCGATCCGGCATGTGGTTCGGGAATTTTTCTCGTGCGGCTGTTTCAGCGCATCGTCGCAC
>JAISRV010000127.1 GCA_031273445.1 Candidatus Adiutrix sp.
GTGGAAAGCCGGTAATTGATGCTCATGGCGCAGACGCCGCGCCCGGCCAGGGCCAGGCCCCACTCGTGGTAGGCGTCGGCATTGCCGAACTTCCAGCCGCCCCCGTGGAGCAGCACCATGGAGGGGATTTCTTTTTTCCCCTCCGGAAGATAAATATCCGCGGTCAGATATTCACGCTCGGTCTTGGAATAAACCACATTTCGCAACTGCCGCACTTCATGCATTCTGAGACTCTCCTTTTGCGGCCGTCAAGCGACTTTGGCCGCCAGCTCCTTGAATTCGGCTTCGTTCAGGTCGCGCTTGACTTCCAGGGATTTGGCCTTGGCCAGGTCCAGAAGCTCGCGTTCCTTTTCCTCGGGCACGCTGAGGCCGACTTTTTTGAGCCAGTATTTGAGGTTGTCCTTGCCGCTCTTTTTGTCCAGGTAAAGAACCGGCTCTTTGGCCCCGATGAGGTCATAGTGATAGGGCAGCATGATGAGCGGGTTTTCCTGTTTGGCGTTGGTCCAGAGGCTGGAGGGCAGACCCGTCGACCAGCCGAAAAGGCGGTTGCCGACAAAGGGCTTGTTGGGGGCCACCGGGAAGTTGGTCAATTCGGCCACCAGGGCGGAGAGTTCCAGGAGCTTGTTCAGCTTAATGCCGGTGTCGACCCCGTAAAGGGCCTCCAGACAGACGGCCAGGGCTTCCAGGCCCACGCTGCCGGCCCTTTCGCCGATGCCGTTGACCGACACGTGAGCCACCGCGGCCCCCTCTTTCAGGGCGGCGATGGTGGAGGCGACGCCCAGGTCGTAGTCGGCGTGGAAGTGGGCCTCAACCGGGAAGGAGAAGCGCTCTTTTAGCTTGCGAATGCGCAGGGCCGCGCCTTCCGGGGAGAAGGCGCCGAAAGTGTCGACCAGGGCCAGGGAGTCGATGTGGCCTTGGGCGGACACTTTATCGACGAAGTCGATCAGATACTGCAGGCGCGCCCGGGAGCCGTCGGCCGGGAAGAGGGTCACGTAAAGGCCCATGTCGTGGGCGACTTTGGTGGCTTCGATGCAGGCGGCGGCGGCCTGTTCCGGGGTCCAGCGCTTGCCGAACTTCAGCATTTCCTCGCTGCCGATGATTTCGCAGATGACCCCGTCCACGCCCAGGCTCTTGGCCAGCTCCATATCTTTGGGCATGGCCCGGCAGAAGCAGAAGATCTTGGCCTTAAGCTTCAGGGCCGCTATTTCCTTGATGGCCTGGGCGTCTTCGTCGCTGGTGGCCGGGGTGCCGGCCTCAATGCGGTGAACGCCGACCTCGTCCAACTTCCGGGCGATCTTCACCTTGTCCTTCAGATTCAGAACGATGCCGGCCTGCTGTTCGCCGTCCCTGAGGGTGGTGTCCAGAATTTCGATCCGGGGGGCGAAATGGTAGTCCTGGCGGACTTCCTCGTCATAGTTGGAGGGGGAGACCCACCATTTTCCTTTTTCGTCGTGACTCATTTTTTTTCTCCTGTCTTTGCGGCGCCGCGGCGCTTAACGGATGGCTTCTATTTTCTTGATCAGGCCGTCGCCGTATTTTTGGACGTATTCGTCATAAACCGGCTGGCAGAGGTTGCGGAAAGCCTGTTTTTCTTCGGCGGTCAAGTCGTTGACCTGAACTCCGGCGGCTTTCAGCTCCTCCACATAGTCCTGGTTTTGTTTGACCAGGAGTTCGTGAATGATGGGCTGGGTTTCGCCTGAAACCTCGTCTATGGTCCGCCTGATGTCTTCGGGCAGATCGTTGTAATAGCTGGTGCTGATCAGATACATGGCCGGGGAGTAGATGTGGCCGGTCAGGGAAAGATATTTCTGAACCTCATAGAGTTTGCCGGTGGCGATGACGTTGATGGGGTTTTCCTGGGCGTCCACCGTGCCCTGCTGGAGGGCCGTATAAAGCTCGGAAAAAGCCACCGGGGTCGGGTTGGCCCCCAGAAGCTTGAAGGTGGCCACATGCAGGGGGTTTTCCATGGTTCTTAGTTTCAGGCCCTTGAGGTCTTCCGGCCTGGTGATGGGCTTGCGGTTGTTGGTGATGTGGCGGAAGCCCAATTCGGCCGCGCTCAGGATGGTCAGATCGTGGGGCTCCAGGATGCTGTTGAGTTCGGCGGTAAGAAATTCGCTGTAGGCCTTGTAGGCGACGTCGCCGTCCGGAAAGAGGAAGGGCAGGTCCATGAATTTGATGCGGTCGTCCAACGGCAGGAGGCTTGAGCCGCCGATGGCGGCCATTTCCAGAGTGCCGAGGCTGACGCCCTCGATGGCCTGGCGGTCGCTGCCCAACTGGGCGTTGGGATAGATTTCCACCGCGACCCGGCCGTTGGTCCGTTTTTCCATTTCAGGCTTGAAATAGGTGTTCAGGCCGATGTACTGGCCGTGGGATTCCGGCCCGATAAAGGCGATTCTTAAAGTGTAGTCGGCCGCGAAGGCCGCCGGGGCGGACGACAGCAGAGCCAGACCGGCCAGAAGCGACAAAAGGCGGTTTTTCATTTTCAGCTCCTTTTTTATCCCTTGACGGATTTAAAGAACACGGTTGGGGGCGGCGCCTTCCAACAGGGCGGCGCGCATGGTTCTGGCCGCGAAAATCCGGATGTCCCGGCCGGCGGCGTCCGACCGCCAGGCTGAATGCGGCGTGACGATGAGATTTTTCAAAGTGAAGAGGGGGTCGGCGAAGTCCGGCGGCTCCGTTTCCATGACGTCGGCGGCCGCGCCCTGAATCCAGCCCTGGCTCAGGGCCTTATACAGGGCCCGGCCGTCCACCAGGCCGCCCCGGGCGGTGTTGACCAGAAAAGCGGTCGGCTTCATCAGGCGCAGCTTTTCCTCATTGATCATGTGCTGGGTCGACTCCATCAAAGGCACATGCAGGGAAACCACGTCGGCTTCCCTGAGAAGCCCGTCCAGATCGTCTATGACCCTGACGCCCAGTCCGGCGGCGGCGTCTTTGTTCATGTAGGGGTCATAGGCCGCTATTTCCTTGAAAAAAGGCTTGGCCTTGGCGGCCACGATCTGGGACATGCGCCCGAAGCCCGCCAGGCCGAAAGTCAGTTCATTGGCCCGGCGGCTTAAGGGGGCCTTCAGCGAATTCCAGACGCCGTCGGCGATGTCGCGCATGTAGTAGGTCATGTCCCGAACCAGCATCAGGGCCATGGTCATGGCGTGGGTGGTCACCTCGTCCACGCAGTAGTCCGGGACGTTATAGGCCTGCATGTTCTTTTCCTTCATGGCCGTCAGGTCCAGATTGTCGACGCCCAGGCCCTGGCGGACGATCACCCGGCATTTGGCCGTCTTCATGATCAGATTCCGGTCCATCTCCGTGGTCAGCACGATCAGCCCGTCCACCTCAGGCAGCATTCTGACGAAAGCCTCCTCGTCCTTCCAGGCGGGGTTGACGATTTCAATGGGGCCGCCGGCGAAGACTTCCGTCTCCAGCCCGTGTTCGGCGTTGTTAAGCATACCGTAGATTCCGACTTTAAATTTTTCCGACACTTTCATGCCTCCTTCAGAAGCGGCCTTTGGCCAGATGTAATTCCGCCCGGCGTTCTCCTATTTTAAGAACCTGGGTAGGGACATGCTCAAAGATGGGATGTAGGTGACCATGAGCAGGGTGATCAGCATGGCGATCAGAAAGGGCACGATGAAACGGCTGATCTTGCTGACGCTGGTGTCGGCCACCGCCGCGGC
>JAISRV010000146.1 GCA_031273445.1 Candidatus Adiutrix sp.
GCCCAGACGGCCTATATGGCGGCTAATCCCGATATGGCGCTGGTGCAGACCCAGGAACGCTGGCTCAGAAACGGCCGGCGGGTCAACCCTCGCCGGAGGCACCTGAAAAAGGCGGGCGACATTTTTATGGAATCTCTTGAACTGTGTCTGATCAGCCCTTCCGCCGTCATGCTCAGGCGCGAAATTTTCGACGAGGTCGGGCTGTTCGACGAAAATCTTCCGGCGGCCGAGGATTACGACCTCTGGCTGCGCGTCCTGGCCCGATATCCGGCCGGGCTCATTGACCGTGAACTGGTCGTGCGCCACGGCGGGCGCGCCGATCAGCTCTCGGCCCGCCACAGCCTGGACCGCTGGCGGATCGCGGCCCTGGAAAAGCTTCTGGCCTCGCCTCTGTCCGCGGAGCGCCGCCGGAAAGCCGAAAATGAGCTGGAGCGCCGCCGGCGTATTTACCTGACGGGGCTGGCCAAAAGGCGGGCGGACGAAGAGCGGGACCTTTCGTGCCCTCAATAGAGAACTCGATCCAGATACAGCCCGCCGGGCGGGGCCGTGGGGCCGGCCCGGCGCCGGTCGCGGCTGGCGATCAGGCCGGCCATATCCCCGGCTTTGAGGGCGCCCCGGCCTATCGCCGCCAGCGTGCCGGCGATGGTTCGAACCATATGGCGCAGAAAACCGGAGCCTTCCAGCGTCAGGCGCGCTGTTTCCGGCCCCGGCTTCGACAGTTCAGCCCGGAAAATGGCGCGCGTCGTGTCGCGGATATCGCTGCCCGCGGACTGGAAAGCGGCGAAGTCATGTTCGCCCAAAAGGCAGGGCAGGGCCCGCTCCATCGCCGCGAGGTCGAGCCCGGCGCCGACCCACCAGGCGCGCCCGTGCAGAAGGGGGCGGCGGACGGGGCTGACGGAAAATTCATAAGCGTAAACTTTGCCCGCGGCGCTGAAGCGGGCGTGAAAATCCGGGGCCGCCTCTTCAGCGGCCAGTATGGCCACTTCCGGCGGCAAAAGGCAGTTGCCGCCCCGGATGATCTGCCCGGGGCTCCGCCCGCTGGCGGTGCGGAAGTTGGCGCACTGGGCTCGGGCGTGAACCCCGGCGTCGGTGCGCCCGCTGCCGTGGAGGGTCACGGGGTGAGCGCAGAGGCGGCTCAAGGCCTGTTCCAGCGTCCCCTGCACCGTCGGGCCGGCTTCCGGCGCCTGCCTCTGCCAGCCGGCGAAAGCCCTTCCGTCATACTCGACGATTATTTTGAAGTTTGTTTCGGTCATGTCCATGTCTCCGGCCGATACGGCTTTTTTCTTATACCATATGGCCCCCCTAAAAGCCATCGCAGGGCGCCCTTAAAAGCCGCCGCCGGCTTTCGTTTGCGACGCAGTCCCCGACCAGGCCGTCAGGCCGAAACGGGAACCGCTGCGAAAAATGGCTTGACGGCGGGCCGTATGAGAGTTATTAAGCAGGGTGAATTCAATTTTAAGCCGATCAGGATGAGACAGACGCATGTCCGCGGAATATGATCATAGCGAATGGCGAAGCGAGCGCCTGGCCCGACTGGCCCTTTATCTGGCCCTGAACAACAGCCCGGCGCTCTTCCACCGGGTGCTGCGCGCCCTGGGCTCGGCCGCGGAAGCTTTCGAAGGCCATGACTTAAGGGGGCTCGGGGTCAATCTTCTGCCTTTGATGCGGGCGGGGCGCTTGGACGAGGCCCAGGCGCTGCTGGAGTCGTCCGGGAAATCGGGGCTTGACATTATTGTCTTCGGCGACGATGATTATCCTTTACGGCTGTCTGAAGTCGCCGACCCGCCCCCCGTTTTATGGGTTCGCGGCGCCCTGAGGCCGGGCGACAGATATGCGGTGGCCATGGTCGGCGCCCGCGAAGCCACCGAAGCCGGCCTCCTGGCCGCCCGCGGGATGGCCCGTGAAGGGGCGCTGAGCGGCCTGACCATAGTCAGCGGCCTGGCCAGGGGCATAGACGCGGCCTGTCACCGGGGCGCCCTGGAGGCCGGAGGGCGGACGATCGCCGTGCTGGGTTGCGGCCCCGACTATGTATATCCCCGGGAAAACGCCCGCATGTTTGAGGAAATACCGGAACAAGGCGCCATTTTATCGGAATTTCCCCCCGGCACAAAGCCGCTGCCGGTCTATTTCCCCAGGCGCAACCGGGTCATCGCCGCTTTGGCCCTGGCGGTGGTGGTCGTTGAAGCCGGCGAGAGGAGCGGCGCGCTGATCACCGCCCGTCTGGCCCTGGAAATGAACCGCGACGTCATGGCCCTGCCGGGGCCGGCCGGCTCGAAATATTCCCGCGGCGCCAATCAACTCATAAAAAACGGGGCGGCTCTGGTGGAGAGCATGGCCGAGGTGCTGGCCGAAATAAGGCCGCGCCTTTTGGAAGGCCTGGTCAGGCCGGAGAGCGGCGACGGGGCGCCGCCCTCCGCGGGCCTTTCCTCGGAAACGGCTGAAAAGGCGCCGCCCGTTAAAACCCCGGGCCGCCGCTCTTCAAGCAGGGCCGCGGCTCTGGCTGAAAATGCGGAAAAAGCCGCGCCGGTTGCGCCGGTTGCGGGGTCTCCGGAAGAGGCGATACTGGCCCACCTGAGTTCGGGCCGTCTGGACGCGGATGCGCTGATTCGCCTTACGGGCCTTGCGGCTCCGGAAATGGCCGGCGCGCTTCTGAATCTTGAACTGATGGGTCTTGCGGCCAGACTGGCTTCCGGCTTTTACGAAAAGATTTAAGTCGCCTGTAAAATATGGCCGAATTTTCGCCGAAGCGAATTCGCCGTCTGTAAAACACTAAAATATTGCGGGTTGATAAATGGGCAAGTCACTATTGATCGTCGAATCTCCGGCCAAAGCCAAAACCATAGGCAAATATCTCGGCCAGGATTTCGAGGTTCGCGCTTCGGTGGGCCACATCATTGATCTGCCCAAAAGCAGCCTCGGGGTGGACATTCAAAACGGCTTTTCACCGGAATACGTGGTCATTGACGGCAAACAGAAAGTCATAGACGACCTGAAAAAGGCGGCCAAAGGCAAAGACGTCATCTATCTGGGGCCCGACCCCGACCGCGAAGGCGAGGCCATCGCCTGGCATATCGCCCGGGCTCTGGGCGAAAAACATAATTATAAGCGGGTTCTTCTGCATGAACTGACTCCCAGGGCCATTCGCGAAGCCATCGACCATCCCGTGGCCATTTCCAAAACCCGTTTTGAATCGCAACAGGCCCGCCGTATTCTGGATCGGCTGATGGGCTATCTCATCTCTCCTCTTCTCTGGGACAAGCTCAAGCGGGGCCTGTCGGCCGGCCGGGTGCAGTCGGTGGCCTTGCGGCTGATCGTGGAGCGCGAGCGGGCCATTTTCGCTTTCAACCCTGAAGAATACTGGAGCCTGACCGCTGAATTTTTGACCGACGGCAAGCCTTTTTCCGCCCAGTTGAGCAAGATCGGCGGCGCCAAGGCCGCGCTAACCTGTCAGGAAGAGGCCCTGACCGTGGTCAGGGCCGTCACGGGGCGCGAGTTTACGGTGGAGGAACTGGTCACTAAGGAGCGTAAGCGCTACCCTCTGCCGCCGTTCACCACCAGCACCCTGCAGCAGGCGGCCTTCAACCGACTGAAGATGGCTTCGAAAAGGGCCATGCGCGTGGCCCAGGATCTCTATGAAGGCGTGAGCGTGGCCGGCGAAGGCCAAGTCGGCCTGATCACCTATATGCGAACCGACTCCGTGCGCGTGAACGCGCAGGCCGCAGGGGAGGCGCTTGAGCATATTCGGAAAAATTTCGGGCCTGACTATGCCCCGGCCGCCCCCAACCATTACAAAAATAAGAAAGGCGCCCAGGACGCCCACGAGGCCGTCAGGCCCACTTCCATATCACGCGACCCGGCCCTGCTGAAAGGGCAATTGGAGACGGCCCACTGGCAGCTCTATGATCTCATCTGGCGCCGTTTCGTGGCCAGCCAGATGACCCCCGCCGTCTTGGAGCAGACCACGGCCGATCTTAAAAACGGCGACTACGTTTTTCGGGCCTCCGGCTCCGTGATCAAGTTCAAAGGCTTTCTCTCCCTCTACGAATTCGGGAAGGACGAGGAAAAGGAGCTGTTGCCGCCTCTGGCCGCGGGCCAGAAACTTCAGGCGGAAAAGATCACGCCCAAGCAGCATTTCACGCAGCCGCCGCCTCGTTTTAACGAGGCCACGCTGGTCAAGGAACTGGAGGAGAACGGCATCGGGCGCCCCTCGACCTATGCCGCCATCATTTCCACCCTTAAGGACAAAGAGTATGTGGATTCGGCCAAAGGGTCGCTGAAGCCCACCGAAATGGGCTTCGCGGTCACCGACCTTCTGGTGAAAAATTTTCCCGACATTATGGATGTGGACTTCACCGCCGGCCTTGAAGAAAACCTTGATGAAATAGAAGAAGGGAAAGCGGAGCACCTTGATGTTCTGGCCCGGCTCTACAACCCCCTGGCCGGCAGCCTGGAAAACGCCAAAGCGGCCATGGCCAATCTCAAGCGCGACGGCCTCCCCGCCGGCGTGGACTGCCCCGCTTGCGGCGTCGGCGCCGCCCTGTCGCTGCGCTACGGCCGCAACGGCTTTTATCTGGCCTGCCGGGAATGCGGATCCACCTGCGACTTTGAACGTGACGAACATGGCGTGCCCCGTCCGACGCCGCCGTCGCTGGAGGCGGTGGACAAATGCGAAAAATGCGGTCGGCCGATGGTGATAAAAAAGAGCCGGTATGGCCCTTTCGCGGCCTGCACCGGCTATCCTGAATGCAAAAACGCCAAACCGCTCGTCTCCTCGGCCGCCGGCGAAGTCACGGTGGAAAATCCGCCGGAACTGCCGGCGGATTATCCGAAAAAATGCGAAAAATGCGGCAGCGACCTAGTCGTGAAAAAAAATCGCCAGGGCTCCTGGTTCGTCTCCTGCACGGCCTATCCCAAATGTAAGAACGCCAAGCCTTTTCCCAGCGGCATCAAATGCCACAAGGAGGGTTGCGACGGCGAAATCGTCGAGCGCTCTTCCAAGCGCGGGTCGTTTTATGGCTGCAGCAACTACCCCAAATGCCGAACCCTTTTAAAGAGCAAGCCCGTGCCCGCGCCCTGCCCGGTCTGCGGCCGGCCCTATTTGATCGAAAACCCCAAGGCCAAAAACGATCCCGCGGCCCCGCCGCTGATCTGCACGGCCAAAGGCTGCCCGGGACCGGCCGGAACAGATTCAGCTTAAGGGCTCCGCGGCTGTCCGGCCGGCGAGAGGAGGGGGCTTGAACTGCCCGTGGCCGGCCGGAAAGGATTTATTTTAAGGGCTCCGCGGCTGTCCGGCCGGCGAGGGGAGGGGGCTGAACTGCCTGTGGCCGGAAAGGATTTATTAAGGCGTCTTGTCGGCCCTGACCCCTTTTGGCGGCTCATCGCCTGGGATTGGCCGTAAGGATCAAGCATGGATATAAAGAGGTTGGAAATATTTCTCAAGCTTCTGGAGACCAGAAGTTTTTCCAGGACCGCCCAGGTCATGGGGCTGACGCAGCCTTCGGTCAGCGCCAGCCTTAAAGCGCTGGAAGAGGCGCTTGGCAGTAAACTCTTCGACCGCACGCCGCGCGCGGTGACGCCGCTTGAGGCGGCGGAAATTCTTGCGCCCTATGCCCTCAACATCGTCGAAACCGCGGGCCGGGCCGCCTGGGCCGTGAATCGCCGGCTGTCTCAGGCCGGAGAGCGGCTGACCATAGGCGCTTCATCGGTGCCGTCGGAAGTGTTTGTGCCCGATGCTCTGGCTGAATTCAGCCGCCTGTATCCGGACGTGCTCATTCGCGTCAGAACCGGCAAGTCCAGCGCCATTTCCCGGCAGGTGGCCGACGGCGACATTGACCTCGGGCTGGTGGGGGCGGCCCCAAACCTGGAGGAACTGGTCAGCGTTCCCTTCAGCCGGGACCGGCTGGCGCTTCTGGCCTCCGAAATCCTGGCCCGGCGGATTGGGACGGCGCCGCGCGCCGCCGCCGACCTTCTGGAATGGCCTCTAATTATGCGCGAGGAGGGTTCCGGGACTCGCGACGCCTTTCTGGCCGGCTTCAGCGACGAAGCCGGCCGCCTGATCGGCCGCCTGAAGGTCCAGGCTGAGGTGGAAGGCCTGGGGCCCTGCCTGGCCCTGGCCAGAACCTCTTTCGGCGCGATCGTCGTCAGTCGCCTTCTGACCG
Organism: Candidatus Adiutrix sp.; assembly: GCA_031273445.1. Taxonomy (GTDB): domain Bacteria; phylum Desulfobacterota; class Desulfarculia; order Adiutricales; family Adiutricaceae; genus Adiutrix. The sequence goes on from JAISRV010000146.1 coordinate 6,159, forward strand.
ACGTGATTGATCTGACCGGCCTTAGGGTTATGAACCTGGATTTTTTAAACATCGGCCGCTCTTTCCATGTCGTCCGGCGTAAAAACAAAAATGATTCGCCGGCCGCCGACGCTTTAATAACCGTTATTAAAGGGGTTGCTAAAAAATGTATGATCCGAAACGATTGACCACCACGGTGAGGGCTTCCGGGTGCGCGGCCAAAGTCGGCCCGGGCGAACTGCGCGGATTGTTGTCCGGGCTGACTCAGAAAATCGACTCCAACCTTATGGTCGGCTTTGATCTTTCCGATGACGCGGCCGTCTACCGCCTGCCCGCGGATATCGGCGGGAGCGGCGGCCTGGCCCTGGTGCAGACGCTTGACTTTTTCACCCCCATTGTCGACGATGCCTATAATTATGGCCGCATTGCCGCGGCTAACGCCATTTCCGACGTCTACGCCATGGGCGGGCGCCCGTTTCTGGCCTTGAACATACTGTGCTTTCCCGTCGAAGAGCTGCCCCGGGAGGTGGCCGGGGAAGTGATGGCCGGCGGGCTGGAACGGGCCCAGGCCGCCGGGGTCACGGTCGCCGGCGGCCACACGATCGACGACGTCGAACTGAAATACGGCATGTGCGTGACGGGCCTGGTCGACCCCGAACACGTTTTGACCAACGCCGGGGCCAGGCCCGGGCAGGTTCTGATTCTCGGCAAACCCATCGGCGCCGGCATTATCGCCACTGCCGTCAAGGCTGATCTGGCTTCTCCCGAAGAGTCGGCGGCGGCCCTGGCCAGCATGCTCGTCCTCAACAGCGCCGGTTCCCATCTTTATAAATTCGGCGTCGCCGGCGCCACCGACGTGACCGGTTACGGGCTTTTGGGACACGGGCTGGAAATGGCCAGGGCTTCCAGGGTCAAGCTGGTGATCGAGGCTAAAAGCGTGCCTCTCTTGCCGGGCGTCCTGGAAAAGGCGGGTCTGGGCCTGTGCCCCAAGGGCTGGCTCTCCAACGCGCGCTATATCGAGGCCGCGACTTATATGGACCCGAGCCTCCCTGAGGTTATGAAGCGTATTTTGGCCGACCCCCAGACTTCCGGCGGGCTTTTGGCGGCCGTGCCGGAAAAGGAG
>JAISRV010000164.1 GCA_031273445.1 Candidatus Adiutrix sp.
AGTTGTCAAAGAAGATTGCGAATGAAGAATTCGATGCGCTTCCCATTGTTAAAATTTCACCATTTGAAAGTTGGAACTATATGGTGAAAAGGATATAATTGAACATGTTATTGTTACACCGCTCCTTATCGGATGATATAACCATTTGTACTATATCTGCTCAATTATTACAAATTATTTATTAACAAATCCCTACGGATAAGATGCGGAGCACCCACGGCTGCGCGACCCAAGCGCCCAAAAGAATCCTTGACTATTTTTGGGGGCTGATTTAGGCTGTTTCCATACGATGAAGTTCAGCGACCTGTAAAAACATTCATGGCCTTAAGCCTGAATTTACGACTCTGAACCAGCGCGGCGCGACTTCAGTCCGCCGAATCATTCAGTAAACCCATAAGGAGCGTGACTATGCCTTCCTTTCCCAATCCTTTTGCCGGCAACGTTTCCCGGAAAATCACCAAAGATGAGCTTGTGCAGGCCCTGCGCATCGACATTGCCGGGGAGCTTGAGGCGATTTTTCTTTATGACGCCCATGTTCAGGCGACCGATGATCCGGTGGTGAAAAAAGTTCTGGCGGATATTCGCGACGAGGAGAAAACCCACGTGGGCGAGCTTACGGCCCTGATGCGCTACCTCGACCCCGCCGTGACCGAGCTTTTGACGGCCGGCGAAAATGAGGTCAAGGAAATGATGGAAGAAGCGGGCCTGGGCGAGCCTGAACAGCCCAGCCCCGCCGCCGCCGCCGCCACCGTCGGCAGCCTGGTTCAAAAGTAAGGGAGAAAATTATGGATTATCTTGGAAGAGAAGCCGCCCCTTTTTCGGAAGACCTGTGGCGGAGAATAGACGACGCCGTGACTTCAGCGGCCAGTGAAACCCTTGTGGCTCGCCGCTTCCTGCCTTTTTTCGGCCCGGTCGGGCCGGGTCTGGGCATAATAGGCATCAATGCGCCCGGCCGCACGGAAATTTTCAAAGACGGTTTTTCAACTATGGAGGGTCGCCGTCTGGCGCAGGTGCCGCAGCTTTATGAGGACTTCTGGCTTTTTTGGCGCGATCTGGAACAAACCGCCCGCGCCGGCCTGCCTGAGGAAATATCCGCCGCCCGCACGGCCGCGCAGAACCTGGCGCGCCGCGAAGATCAGATGATTTTCAACGGCGTTAAGGAACTGGGCCTGGATGGGATTCTGACCGTCAAGGGCGCCGGCGTTCAGACGCGCGGCGACTGGCAGGCCGGCGAAGACGCGTTCAAGGATGTGGCCGCGGCCATAGCGGCCCTGCAGAAGAAGGGTCGCCATGGCCAGTATGTGGTGGCGACGAGTCCGGACCTGTTCACGGCCCTTCACCGCATCCAGCCCGGCGCCGGCCTTTTGGAATTGGAGCGCGTCAAAAGCCTGGTCGGCGGCCGCCTGTTCATGTCCGCGGTTTTGGAGCCGAACACCGCCTTCATGCTTTGCGCCCAGCCTCAATACATCGACTTGGCCGTGGGGCAGGACATCAAAACCGCCTATGCGGAACTGGTCGACCTCAACCACCACCTGCGCATCGTGGAAACGGCCATCCTGCGCATCAAGGCCCCCGACGCCATCGTCATTTTCAAATGACAAGGCGACTATGGCCATAAGCTGAAAACCCGGCCGGGATATTCCAGCCGGGTTTTTCATTGGCCACGGCGGGCGAAGCGCTTATTTGCGTGTGCGGTTAATTCCGTCCCTCACTGGCGGCCAGCGCCAGCTCTTCAAAAAGGGCCGGAACGGCCCCGGAACTGATGCGTCCGGTTTCCAGAAGTTTCAGAACCAGGTCTTTGGCGGCGGAGAGGGGCCCTTGAAGGTCCGCGCCGTGAAGCTTTTGGGCCGTGCCGTAAATCATGAACGCGAACTCGGCCAGATAGGCGGCCGCGGCCGTCGGGCCAGCAACCTGGTTGCGCTCAATGGCTTTGAGCGTAAAATCACGGGCCAGCCGAACCACCCACAGCCCGGCTCCGTCACGAGTCTGGGCAAAGACGTTTTCAGCGGCCACGGTCAAAAGCGACAAGGCCCCTGGCAATTGCTCGGGGGCGATGGAACGCCGCTCAATCATCTTCAGACACAGGTCGCGCGCCAGGGAGAGCGCTGCGGCGCGTTTTTCGTCGGGCATAAATTATTCTCCAATCAATTCCCCAGCATTACCCCGATAGGCTTCAAATCCTCAATATTGTCGCAGGTAAATTTGACCACGGCCATAGCCGGCACGGCGATGATCATGCCGACCGCGCCCCAGATCCAGCCCCAGAGAAACAGGGCCGCCAGTGAGGCGGTGGGGGAAAGGTCGACGCTCTGCCCCAGCATCAACGGCTCCATGACATTGCCGGCGACGGCCATCACCACGGCCAGAATGCCGGCCAGCCAAGCCACGGTGGTCCAGTCGCCCAGGCCCGGCTGCAAGGCGGCCACCGCCACCGGAGGGATGACCGACAGAACCGGCCCGACCGTGGGCACGAGGTTCAAAACGGCGGCGAAGACCCCCCAAGTGACGGCAAAGTCCACCCCGAAAAGAAGACAGGGCACGGCCACCCCCAGGCCGGTTATGACGCTGGTCAGGGTTTTGGCCCAGATATAATTCTGCACCTGCCGGGCGATGCTTTCCAGAGCCCTTTTGAGGGTCAAACCCCGCTGGCCGGGAAAAGCCCTCATGATTTTGTCCGGGACGGCGGGAAAGGCGGGCAGGAAATAGAGCAGGAACAGGAGGGTCACGACGGCGTAGGTCATCACGCCCAGAAAGGAGTTAAGCGTACTGCCGACCAGGCCGCTTAAGGAGATGCCGCGCAAAGCGAAGCGGAGGCGTTCAGCGCTGAGGTAGGGAAAATCATCGCTTATGGCCCGGGCCTGGGTGATCAGAGCCTGAATGCGTTCCTCATATTTGGGAAAACCATCGTGGAAGGACACGAAACTGGCGGAGACATACCGGCCGCCCAGCCAGCACAACACCCCGGCGGCGGCCAGGGTGATGATGATGCCGACCGGCCGCGGCACGCCCCGGCGGTAAAGCCATTCCACGGGGGGGCTCAGAAGGAAGGTGGCGAAAAGAGCCAGGAGCATCGGGAGAAAAATGAACTTCAGGGCCATCAACAGCCAGCCGATGATCAAAGCGATGGACAGGCTCAGGAAAACGGGCAGAGCCCGACCGGGCCAGGGCCGGCCGCCGGACGTTTTAAGGCGTGGTCGCGTTATCGGCGCGTCGCGCATGAAAAAATACTC
>JAISRV010000291.1 GCA_031273445.1 Candidatus Adiutrix sp.
AGGGTCGTTTCATAGGTCATGCCGAGAACGTCGGCCAGGTTGGCGTTGGCGTCGGCGTCCACGGCCAGAACGGGGGCGCGGCCGGTCTCCACGAGGTATTTCACGGTCAGGCCGGCCAGAGTGGTTTTGCCTGTGCCGCCTTTGCCGGCCATGCCGATTATCAAAGTCATGAGATTTCTCCTTAATTTTAATGCGGAAGGCGAGCCGCCGTTTGCGCGGCCGCGTCAGAACTCCAGATTTTTGGGGGTGCGGGGGAAGGGGATGACGTCGCGAATATTGGACGCCCCGGTCAGCATCATCAAAAGCCTTTCGAAGCCCAGGCCGAAGCCGGCGTGGGGGGCCGTGCCGAAACGACGGGAGTCAAGATACCATTCGTAGTTTTCTTTGTTCATCCCCGTTTCGTCCATGCGTTTTTCCAGAACGTCCAGCCTCTCTTCGCGCTGGCTGCCGCCGACCAGTTCGCCCACCTTCGGGGCCAGAAGGTCCATGGCCGCCGCCGTTCGTCCGTCGTCGGACAGGCGCATGTAGAAAGGCTTGATCGCCGCTGGATAATCGTGGACGAAGACCGGTTTTTTAAAATGTTCCTCGCAGAGGAAGCGCTCATGCTCGGTCTGCAGATCCATGCCGTATTCGGGCTTGAACTCGAATTTCTTTTTCGAGGTCTTCAGTAGGTCCACGGCCTCGGCATAGGGCAGGCGCGCGTAGGCTTGGCCGGCCATGTTTTCCAGCCTGGCGAAAAGGCCGGGCTCGACGAAACGGTCGAAGAGGGCCAGGTCTTCCCGGGCTTCATCAAGGGCGAACGAGACCACATGCTTGATCAGGGCCTCGGCCAGATCCATATCGTCGCGGAGGTCGGCGAAGGCCATTTCCGGCTCTATCATCCAGAATTCGGCGGCGTGGCGGGGGGTGTTGGAATTTTCAGCGCGGAAAGCGGGGCCGAAAACGTATATTTTGCCCAAGGCCAGGGCCAGGAGTTCGCCTTCCAGTTGGCCGGAGACGGTCAGGCCCGCCTCCCGGCCGAAGAAGTCGTCTTCGATTTTTCCGCCGCCGGCCGGAAGAGTGGTCACGCGAAACAATTCGCCCGCCCCTTCACAGTCGCTGCCGGTGATGACGGGAGTGTGAACCTGGAAAAAACCGCGGGCCCGGAAAAAATCGTGCGTCGCCCAGGCGCAGCGGCTGCGCAGGCGGAACATGGCCCCGAATTTATTGGTGCGGGCCCGCAGGTGGGCGATTTCGCGCAAAAATTCGTCGGAATGGCGCTTTTTCTGCAAGGGGTAAGCCTCGGGGGCGGCCGGGCCCACGACTTTGAACTCCGCGGCCCGCACTTCCCATTTCTGGCCGCCGCCGGGCGAAGCCGTCACCAGGCCTCTGAGGCTGACCGCCGCGCCGGTATGGGCATTTTTCACTTCATCATAGGCGGCTATTTCTTCGCCGGCCACCACCTGGAGGTTGGCCAGGCAGGAGCCGTCATTTATTTCAAGAAATGAAAAACCCTTGGCGTCGCGTCTGGTGCGCACCCAGCCTTCGACCAGCGCTTCGCTGTTTTCCGGAACCTTGGCGGCCAGTATGTCGACAATGCTGACTTTGGGCATTATTTTTCTCCGAATCATTCGCCGGCCGCCGGCCGGCCGTTTTCGCGCTCCGGCTTAGTTTCCCGTTCGACGGTCTTCGAATAAGTTTAAGTCTTAATGAGGTCAAGGTCAAGCGCCGCGTTGACGGCGTAGCGATTTTATCATTGACTGACGGCTTGATTTGAGGTATTCATAATAATCTCATTTTGAGCCGAAAATCAGGGTCTATAAATACTGAACGGCGGGTTCGTCCGTGTTGAAAATTTCAGCGGCAATTGAGCGCGGGCCGAGGATTCGCGCGAAAAATAAAACAAATGGAGGGATTGAACATGCGTAAAGTGATGACCGCCTTGGCGGCGATGGTTTTAGCTCTGGGCTCCGGCGGCCTTATGGCCGCCGACCAGGACACGATTAAAATCGGCTATGGCGGCGCCCTGCTCGGGAATCTCGCCTCCTATGGGCTTTCCGGCTTTTACGGCATGGAATACGCCGTCTTGCAGGCCAACGCCAAGGGCGGCGTTTTAGGCAAACAAATTGAAATCGTCAAAGAAGACGACGGCTGCGACCCGGCCATGGCCACCAACGCGGCCAACAAGCTGGCCAGCGGCGGCATTAAGGTCGTCAACGGCCACACCTGTTCCGGCGCCACCCGCAGCGCCCTGTCCGTCTACGGCGACAACGTGCTTTTGATCTCCCCCTCGGCCACCGAGGTCAGCCTGACCACCGACGGGGCCCACCCTTATTTTTTCCGCACCACTCCCCGCGACGACGCCCAGAGCGCCCTGGAAGTCCAACTTTTGAAGAAGAACGGCTATAAAAAGGTCGCCATTCTGCACGACAAGGGCGACTATGGCCAGGCTCTGGCCAATCTGGCCCGGGCCGAGATTGAAGCCGACAAGGCCAGCGGCCTTGAAATAGTGCTGTTCGACGGCATCACCACCGGCCAGGTCTCTTTCGACTCGGTCATCTCCCGGCTGAAGAACAGCGGCGCGGAAGCCCTTCTCTGGGGCGGCTATTACAGCGACGCTTCCAAAATGGTCATCCAGATGCGCAACAAAAAGCTTGAGGTTGTGGTCATCGGCGCCGACGGCCTGAAAAACGACGGCTACCTCAAAATGGCCGGCGCCGCCGCCGAAGGCACCTACGCCACCGGCCAGGTGGATTTGACCTCCAACCCCCTGGCTCAGGCCGCGGTCGAAGACCACAAGAAGCGCTACCCCACCGAAGAGATCGGGCCCTATTTCCTCTATTCCGCCGGGGCCACAGAAGCGCTTTTGGCCGCCATTGAAAAGGCCGGCGGCGTTTCCGATCTGGCCGCCATTAAAAAGCATCTTCATGAAGACGAGGTGGAAACGGTCATGGGGCCAGTCCGCTTTGACGAGCGCGGCGACGTCATCGGCGCGGGCTTCAAGATGTTTGTCGTTAAAGACGGCGGTTACGTGGAAGTCGAGCTGTAAAGAAGGGCCTTCTTATTCGCGCGCGCCGGCGGGCCGGGGAGGCGGATGAGGCCTCTCCGGGCGCCGGTTCGGTGTTTTGTTTCTACCCCTCATTTTCCCGGGCGCGTTAAGCCGCTCCGGCGGCCGCGCCGGACGTTCCGGCCGCGCCGGAGGCTTCGGCCCACAAGACGGTAGGTCATGGATTTCTTTTTCGATCTTTTCATCAGCGGCTTGACCAAAGGCAGCATCTACGCCCTTATCGCCCTGGGCTACACCATGGTTTACGGCATCATCGCCCTCATCAATTTCGCCCACGGCGAAATATATATGATCGGCGCCTTCACGGCCCTGATCGCCTCCATGGTTCTGAGCCAATGCGGCCTGGCCGGTTGGGGGCTCCTGGTTTCCGTGGGCCTGGTCGCGGTCGTATATGCGGCCATGTACGGCTGGACGGTCGAAAAGATAGCCTACAAACCCCTGCGCGACGCCTCCCGGCTGGCCCCGCTCATCAGCGCCATAGGCATGTCGATTTTTCTGCAGAACTATGTGCAATTGGCTCAGAGCCCCAACTTCATGGTTTTCCCCGACATCATACCGGCCATTGGGTTTCTGGAGCCGGTTTCGCATATAGTCAACAAAACCCAGTTGGCCATCTGGATCATAACCTTTCTGACGATGGCGATTCTGACTTTCATCATAAAACGCACCAGACTGGGGATGGCCATGAGAGCCGTGGCCCAGGACAAGTCCATGGCCATGCTCTCCGGAGTCAACATAAACCGCATCATTTCCACCACCTTCGTCATCGGCTCCAGCCTTGCCGCCGTGGGCGGCCTTCTGATCGGCTGCTACATGCGGCAGATCGACTTTTACATAGGTTTTCTGGCCGGCCTCAAGGCCTTCACCGCCGCGGTCCTCGGCGGCATCGGCAGCATTCCCGGCGCCGTTCTCGGGGCCATGGTGCTGGGCTTCGCCGAAAGTTTCGCCGCCGGCTACATTTCCAGCGACTATGAGGACGTGGTGGCCTTCGCTTTGCTGATACTTATCCTCAGCGTGCGGCCCGGCGGGCTTCTGGGTTCGTCGCAGCAGCAGAAGGTTTGACCATGGCCCGCGACGACTATTCCGACAAGGTGAACTGGGCCTCGGAATTAAAAGCCTCGCTCCTGGCCGCTCTGTGGATGTGCCTTTTGACCTGCCCTATGGTGGTCTTCAAGGTCAACTCCGCCGACGGAACCATCGTCCAGCGTTGGCGCTTTTTGATTTATGCGGGCCTGGGCGCCTTTTTCGTTTCCGGTCTCTGGCGCTTCATGCTGGCGCGCCGTGATTTTTTGCGCAAAAAACGGGCGGACGCCGAATCGGGCGAGCCAGCCCAGCGCGGCCCGGAAAAAACCTGGGTCGACCTGGTCATGGCCTCCAGGCATCGGAACCTGATCATCGCCCTGGTTTTGCTCCTTATTCTGTCCCTGCCCTTCTGGGCCTCCCCCTATACGGTCAATATCTCCATTACGGCCCTGATTTACATAACCCTGGGTCTGGGGTTGAACATCGTGGTCGGGGTCAGCGGCCTTTTGAACCTGGGCTATGTGGCCTTTTACGCCATCGGGGCCTACACCTACGCCCTTCTGAACCATTATTTCGGCCTGGGCTTCTGGCTGTGTCTGCCCATAAGCGCCTTTACGGCCACTATTTTGGGGCTCCTCTTGGGTTTCCCGGTGCTGCGTCTGCGCGGCGACTATCTGGCCATCGTGACCCTGGGCTTCGGCGAAATCGTCCGCCTGGCGCTTTTAAACATGGACAACCTCACCATGGGGCCGCGCGGCGTCAGCAACATCGGCCAGCC
>JAISRV010000331.1 GCA_031273445.1 Candidatus Adiutrix sp.
CCGGGTTCCGCCGGGCGAAAAACTCTCCGTCCCGGCGCTTTTCCCAAAGCTCTCCGGCCGCGGCCGCGCCCTCACCTTCAGCGCTTATGGAAACATATTTGTCGAACATGTGAATTTCCGCCGTCGCCAGCCCCCCGCAATAGAGCTTCAGGCAGTAATTCTCAACCTGGAACTCAAAGCCGAAGCGGTCCGACAACCGCTGCCCCAAGCGTGACAAGAGATCGTTGAGCGCGGCCTGGTAGATCCGGGCGGCGGCGGCCAGCTTAAAAAGCGGGGCCTCGCCCACCACGGAAAACTCTTTAAAACGAACCTCGCCCTGATAAGGACTGCCGCCCATCTCCAGCCAGAGCCGATAATTCTCTTCCCATTGGGGGGCCATCAGCTTGACAATGGCATTGTTCCAGAATTTTTCCAGATAGACCTGATGGAGTATTCTGACCTGTGGATTTATAGGCAGGCAAAAACCCCTATAATTATATTCAGCCGGAAGGTCGCAGACCGGTATGCCCTGAAGAAAAAGGCCCAGGTTGAAGATGGTCTGGTCGCCGCGTTTGTTGGTCGGAGAATATTGAACGGCCTTTTTATACATTAATTCTTTAAGGCCGCGGCTGTCGATTTGATCGCCGACGACGATCACGCCGGCATTGCCCTCAAAATCCGGTAACGGGCGGCCTTCATGATTGGCCCCCAACTGCCCCTCCAATACTCCGGGGCTGTTTTTGCTTATAAGGCTCATGCCCACCGGGCGGGCGTAATCGATCAGGCCGCCGATGTCACGGTAAATCAGGATATCGGCGTCGAGATAGATCACATAGTTGAAGTTTTCCAGGTGATCGAACATTTCAAAAGTGGCGAAGGTGGCGGTGGTGACCCGGCGAAAATGCTCCGATTCGACATAGCCGGACAAGGCTTCGCCCCGATATTCAATAAACCGGCAGGGCCTTATGGCCTCAAGCGCCTCTTTATCGCGCCCGGAAAAACCCTGATGATATATGACCGTCTCATCGGCCAGGCCAGGGCTGTGGCGGGTCAGCCCCATCAAAACATTGCCGATGGCGAAAGCATAATCCGCTGTGCCCGACATCACCACGGCGACTTTTTTCCCGTTCATTTCAATGCTTCCATCTGGCTGAGCCTCTGTTTGATCTCCAGGGCCTGGCGCTGGATGGGGTTGTTTTTCAGTTCCATATCCAATAGCGTCAAGGCTTCCTCCCGGCGACCCAGCCACAGCCTGACCAGAGCCCTGGCCAGGTGCAGCCCGGGCTGATTCGGCGCCAGGTTGACCGCGTAATCCAAATCTTCATTCAGGCGCATCAGGATGGGATAGTCAAAAAACTGATAAACGCCCTGTGGGGCCGCCGCCGGGGCCGGATCGTCCTGATCCTCGTTCCATCGCCTTTTGAAGTCCCCCCGGCAAATCTGTTTAATTGTTTCTGACAGCTCAAATTCCACAAATTTGCCATAGCGGCCCATCATAATGCCGATGGTCTGTTTAATGAGGCGGTTGATTTTAGGCAGATTCTGAGGATCGCCGTAAAGCCCGTCCTCCATCAAAGTCCAACAGTGATCTTTGATGAAATGGCAGAAGGGCATACGAAATCTCAGATTGCCATACATGCGCCGATAACGCGCCAAAGCCGTCTCGCCTTCACTTTGATAGGCGCCTAATTCACGGTGGAACAAAGGTTCGTCTATTTGGAATATTTTTCCCTGCAAGGCGGTTATGGCCAGCACAAAGTTGTCGGCGGCGGCATTGCCGCTGTTTTCAGACGCCATCTTGTTAAAATTATGATGAAACGTATCCGTTCGCCATATTCCGTGCCAGCAGGTGCACAGCCCCATGGTCTGGATGATATTCAAATAGCGCTGGCCCGGATCGTCATCCGCGTAGTCAGCCTCATCTTTGTATATTTCTCCCGTCGGCTGGCCTTCGCCGTTTATAAACCGGCAGTAAGTATAGGCCAAAAGAGTCTCCGGGTCTTCATCAAGCCGCTTTACGCATTCTTCGGCATAAGTCGGCGCCCAGGCCAGATCGTGATGGACAATCACGAAATAAGGCGAAACGGCTCGATAAATAATTTTTAAATTATTTAGAAAAGCCCCTTTGTTGGCCCGGCTTCGGAAATATTTGAACCTGGAATCTTCCGCGGCGTAGCGGCGCGCGATTTGTTCGGTGTTATCAGTTGAGGCGTTATCTGATATAATCACTTCAAAATCAGTGAAGGTCTGGGCCTTAATTGAGGCCAGAGCGCGTTCAAGCTTTTCGCCGCCGTTATAAACGGGCAGCCCTATGCACAATTTGGGCGAGGCCATAAAAACCACATCATGTGTTGAGCCTAAAAAAAAATAAGCTTAAGGCCGGGTTAAAAAAGGCTTCGGGTTGCCGATCGGGCTCGCTGTGTTCGCGCGTTCTTGTTCGGCAGCCCTCCATTGCTGAGCAGACTCGAAATAAGGGCTTATGTGCGCCCTGGCCAGGCCGGCTTCTAGATAAAAATAATCGTTTTTGATTAATTTAAATTCGGGCTTTGAAGAAGTTGACGTGAAAACCGTGATGCATTCCAAAGCGCCGCCATGGGTGACCAGAATTTCTTGCAAAACCGGCGCCCCACCCGCCCTTTCAACAATCTGGCGAGCCTCGACGGCGCTCAGGGGCGAACGGTACAAAGGCATATTGACGGGCCAGACGCGGGGATGAGCCAAATCGGAAAGCCGATGATGCAAAAACGCCGCCCCTCCCGGCCGAAGAACCCTTAAAATATCTTTTACATAATGTTCGAGTTCATATGGCCCGAATCCGTTGAAGATCAATGAGCCGAAGGAAAAGACAAAGTCGCAGGATTTATCCTCCAGCATGGGAAAGGACAGACCGTCATTGGTGAAAAATTTCGCGTGTTCATAATTTTTAAACAATTCTCGGCAGATGGCGGTCCTCTGCCCGGCCAAATCCACTCCGAAAAACTGACGGCACTGAGGAATGAGAAACGCGGACCAGCGCCCAAAGCCTTGGCCTATTTCCAAAATAGCGTCGGTCGGAATAAAATCCGCTATGCGCGGCAATATAGAAGCATGCCATTTGGTCCGGCTGCCGCCCCACTCATCGCTCCAATTCTCGCCGTAATTTGACTCGGCCAGTATTCGCCGCTCATCTTCTTCACTGGTCTGAGGCGGGGCGACCACCTGACGGAAAGCGAAACCCAGGGGACGACGCCCCTTTTGGCTTATGATCGGGAGGTAACCGACCTGGGGCCGGTCGGCCAAAAGCCTGGCCCCTTTTCTGAGCGCCTCTTCATCCTCAAGGCTCGGCGCCTGAATGACTAAAGCGTTTCTGTTGCAGGCCGCGCCGGCGGTCATGCCCTTTTCGCCATTGACATATAAGCCGACGGCAATATCCTTTTTGGCCAATATGCCCAGATATTGCCCGGCCTCATTGACGACGATGAAACATGGCCGGGAACGATCCGGGGCCATCAGTTCCAGGCTCAAAAGGGTTTGATTTTCATTGATCACATCCCGATTGGCCACCGGCATGAACCTCACTTCGACATCAGCCATATTTTCAACGCCTCGCTGCCGGAATGGTTAAACATCGAAAGAATCGGCCTGGATCTGATATAGATCGGTGATATGATCCACCTGATAAGACCTGGCTTGCCTATAGATGCTTGAATAGGATTTGGATGACTTTTCGGGGACGGTCACAATGTATTTGATGTTTTCATCCCGCACCGCCTCAGGCGGTAAAAGGGCCTGGCCGGCGTAAACGCCGCGTTCGCTTCTGTCAATCAGATAAACGCCGTTCAGGCCCTCCAGGATTTGTTCCGGCACGAACCTTTTAAAGAGAAGCCCGATGCCCCAGAAAGCGAATTTTCCATACTTGGCCAGTATTTTTCGCAAATTTTCCCTGATCAGCTCCGGGGCGGCCGGCCCGGCGAAGGGCAGAAACATTTCACAGCGGCACTGGGGACACACGGCGCTCATGCGGTAAAGATACATTTCATCCTTCAACTCCGCGCCGCAATAAGGGCATTGGCCGCGCAGCGATTTGCGCATTGTCCCGTAATTGCATTCAATCACGGCCTGCCGCGGGTGCATGTGCGTCTGAAGGCTGTTGACCCGATGAAATTCAGCCGCCTCAATTTCCCGGCCCAGCCGCGCATACTCCTCATCGGTCATTTTGGAGACGTTGACCGGCGGTATCATCTTTTCAATCAGCTCATAGGGGTTTATTCGGCCGTCAGCCACCGCCCGGCGGTAGAGAAGGGAGCCGGGATACAGAAGGGTGCGTCGCAGATAGATATAGTATTCGGGATGGCCTGCCCACCAATCCAGAGTTTCCCGGGCGTCAGCATAGGTTTCTTCGGCGTCGCCGAAAATGAGGGTGCCCACAAAGCGCAGCTTTACGTCGTAAAGGCATTTGAGGGCCGCCTCCGTCTGCTTCAAGGTCAGGTGTTTGCCCATGCTGGCCAGTATTTTATCACTGGCGCTTTCCAGCCCCAAAATGGCGTAGCCGCAGCCGGCCTCTTTCAGGTGGGCGGCCGTCTCTGCGTCTATTTGCGGCACCCTCAGTGAAATGGTCCAGCCTCTGAAATCGTAAGACTTGATGCGGCGGCAGAATTCTTTCAGCCTGGATTTGGAATTGGCCAAAAGGTCGTCGACAATTTTGAGGTCGCCCGTCTCATAAGTGCGCAGCCGGAAGTCGATTTCCTGAAACAAATCATCCAGGGGCCGGGCACGATAGATTTTGCCCTGGGAATTATGGCAGAAAGTGCACAGAAAGGGGCAGCCCCGGCTGCTGATCAGGTATATTTTGGGCGGCTGAGCCCCTTCAGGCGCTTGGACGCGACCCAGTTTCAAATCCCGAAAATAATCGTCGGCCCCGAAACCCTGGTAATCGGCCAGCGGTATCTCGCTCCAGTCCTTTATGACTTCCCGCTCTTGGGTGAAAATGTAGCCGCCGTCACGCCTGATCATCAGCCCGGCAACTTTTTCAACCGAATCCCCCGCCTTCAGGGCCCGGCAAAGTTCGACCGCCGTTCTTTCGCCTTCGCCTAAAATTCCATAATCAGCCAGCCCGATGAGATCCATGCTCACCAGCGGGTCGCCGGTAATGACCGCGCCGCCCGTCACCGTAATCAGGCCGGGGTTGTAGTTTTTGACTATCTCAAAAATTCTTCTGATGTTTTTATAATCATATATCAGGCCGCCGCTGAAAACCGCGTCAATTTTTTCATCTTTAATAATCGACAATATGACCTTTTCCTGGTCATCGTCGTCAACCAGGCACAGATTCAGGTTAACGACCTTCACATCCCCGGCTGTTTTCAGGGCCGCTGAAATCAGGCTGATGCCCATGGGGAAGAAAACCGGCGAACCGGCGACCGTGGAAGGCGGAACAATCAGGAGGCAATTCATGAGGCAAGTCCAGTTGGCGGCGGGTTTGGGATAATTTTTACTATTTTATATTCATATCAATCCGCCATCTTACATGCTTGTCTCAAGTTCGTCAAGAAGCGCCCGGGCGCATCGCCCTATCGCCCTGGGCATCTTGCCGCCCGGCTCAAAATATGATATTATTCATAAATATAATCTTCAAATTGCAGGTGCGGGACAGAGATGCCCAGTTTGAAACATATCTCAAAAGTCGTATTTTAAGCCCTGGCCCCGGAGCGTATTTTGCCGTCTGAACCTTCCGGCCTGTTGGCCCTAATAGCAAAAATAGGCGCAGCGACACTGGAGACCCTGTATCATCTGGGCAACTACAGCATCCTGGTTTTTAAAGCTATTCTGGGCGCCTTCGTTCCACCGTGGCGATTGAGAGGCGTTTTCCGCCAAATGGAAGTGGTCGGCGCCGATTCCATATTCGTCGTCATACTGACCGGTTTCTTTACCGGCGCGGTCTTCACTCTCCAGGTCATCTACGGCTTCCGCATGTTTTCGGCGGAAAGCCTGGTCGGCCCGACCGTCGCCCTGGGCATGTGCCGTGAACTGGGTCCGGTCCTGACCGCGCTCATGGTGACCGGGCGGGTCGGCAGTTCCATGGCCGCCGAACTGGGGGCCATGAGGGTCACGGAACAGATCGACGCTCTGACCGTCATGGCCGCCGACCCCGTCAAATATCTTATCAGCCCCCGCATTATCGCCGGCCTGATCATGCTGCCGTTGCTTACGGCGGTGTCCGATTTCACCGGCATCCTGGGCGGCTACATCATCGCCGTAGCCAAAGGCGTCGACCCCGGCCAGTTCATCGCCAGAATACAGGACAACGTCGTCCTGTCCGATATTTTCAATGGCCTGATCAAGTCCGGGGCCTTCGGCGTCATCCTCTCCTCGGTAGGCTGCTACATGGGATTTTACACCAAAGGCGGAGCAGAAGGGGTCGGCCGCTCCACCACCAAAGCTGTGGTCATAAGCTATGTCTCCATCCTGGTCAGCGACTTCATCATGACCGCCATCATGTTTTAAGGCCGCCGGCATGACCGCCCCCGCCATAAAAGTCCGCAATCTCCACAAAAACTTCGGCTCCGCCAAGGTGCTGGACGGAATTGACGTGGATTTGAGGCCATCGGAAATAAATTTCATCATCGGGCAGAGCGGCGGCGGAAAAAGCGTGTTGCTAAAGCATCTGGTGGGTCTTATGCGCCCGGACAGCGGCGAGATTTGGTACGGCGACCGGGAAATGGCGAAAAGCGGCGAAAAACAGTGGGCCGCCGTTCGCCGGAAGCTGGCCCTTCTGTTTCAGGACGGCGCCCTCTTCGACTCCATGACCGTGGGCGAAAATGTTGGGTTTCCCCTGTGGATTCACCGCAAAGCCGGCCGCGCGGAAATAGAAAAAAAAGCCCTGGCCAGGCTTGACGAGCTTGATCTGAAACAGGCCTTCAATTTAAGGACCAGCGATCTTTCGGCGGGTGAACGCAAGCGCGTGGCCCTGGCCAGGGCTCTGATTCTGGAGCCGGAAACGTTGTTCTTCGACGAGCCGACTACCGGCCTGGACCCTCTGTTAAGCGAGCAGGTCGATGAGCTGATCAAGCTGACTCTGGAACACGCCAAAGCCACGCTGGTGGTCGTCAGCCATGATATCCCGGCCGCCTTGACCTTGGCCGACAATATTTCCATGATCTATGGCGGGCGGGTGCTCCTGAGCGGCTCGCCTGCGGAGTTCCGCCGGAGCCGCGATCCGGTCGTCAGGCAGTTTCTGACCGGAGAAGCCGAAGGCCCCATGGGATTTCTGGATTAAGGTGAAAGTATATGTATAAATCTTCCACGGAAATTAAAGTCGGACTGTTCGTCCTGGCGGCCATAGGCGTTTTGATCTGGATGGCGGTGCGCCTGGGCGGCTTAAGTATATCTTCTCACGACACTTACAGGGTGTCCGCTATTTTTCCTTCGGCTCTGGGCCTGAAACAGGGCGTGGCCGTGGAAGTGGCGGGCATCCAGGTCGGGTCGGTGGCTCAGATTGAACTTTATGACAACCATCAGGCCAGGGTGGTCATGGCCATACGCCAGGGCATTCTTTTGCCCCAGGACAGCGCCGCCTACATCCGCGCCTCCGGCGTTTTGGGAGATAAATACGTGGAACTGGTCCCCGGGGGCCCCACCTCGGCCAAACTGGAGGACAACGGCGTCATCGCCAACGCCCGGGCTTCGGCCGACATATCTGAACTTATGGAAAAATTGGGTGAAATCGCTGAAGATATTAAAAAAATAACATCACCGCTGGCCGAAGGCAACCTTGGCGAAGACGTGCGCGACATGGTCGTAAATTTGAGGGATATGAGCCAGCGCTTGGACGGCATCGTCAAAACCAACGAAAGCGGACTTAAAGAGACCCTGGATTCTCTCAAAATCGCCATGGAGAACCTCAAAGACATAACTGAAAAGATAAATGCCGGTGAAGGCTCCCTTGGGCGTCTGGTCAATGACGACAGCACCGTCCGCGAACTCAACGCCTCCCTGGCCGCCCTTAGAAACATCAGCGGCAAAATAAGTTCCGGCGAAGGCACCTTGGGGCGTCTGGTCAATGACGACTCCACAATCGACAAAATTGACCAAGCCCTCTCAGGCATAAACAACTACTTGGAAAAAGAAGATAAGTTCAAAGTATTTGTTGAATATCGCACCGCCTACCAGACCCGCCATAACTATATGAAGAGCACCCTAAATATTCGCCTGCAGCCGGCGCCGGATCGATATTACCTTCTGGGCGTCTCAGGCGATTATTTCGGCCGCTATAAGCGTAACGACTACGCCCTGACCTCCGGCGGCCTGACTCTGAATCAACGCGAAGAAAAATGGGAACGCGACAAGCTCAAATTCAACGCCCAGATCGCCAGGCGCTATTACGATCTGGTTTTGCGCGGCGGTTTGATCGAATCAGGAGCCGGCTTTGGCGTGGACTATTACTTGGAGGAAGACAACCTCCGGCTGACCTTTGAAATGTTCAGCGGCGATTTCGACCATAATCCGCATCTGCGCGCTGAGCTAAGCTACAATATTTGGAAGATATTCTACATTTCCCTCGGCTATGACGACTTTATAAGCGATCAGCATCGCGCCACCCCCTTCATCGGGCTAGGCATACAGTTCAGCGACGATGACCTGAAATACCTTTTAAGCGGCGCCTCGTCAGTTCTCTGACGACATTCCGCCTTTAGAGACAACGCCCCTACGGCAGGGCGCGTTTCAAAAAAATATTGAACCAAATGCCAGAGGTATGATACAGTATCCACAAAACTGGATAACGACAAGAGAGCTTCCGAACAAGCGAACAAGCTCCCCAATTCGGCACGGCAAAGCGTCATAAAGCATTGACTCATAAAATTCAATGCTTAATTTAGCGAGGCAGGCGGTTTTCAATGCCTCCGCATATTTTAAGTAGTAAAACCAAAACGCACGACGACGCGGGCCCGGCCCGACCGCCGATAAAAGACCAGAAAAAAATATGACGCCAATCAAGACCGACATATACGCCCTCACGCCCAAAAACATGCCGGACAAGACGCAGAAAGTCATGGTGGTGGATGACGAGCTCCTGAATCTGAAGCTTATTGCGGCCATGCTTAAACCTCAAGGCTATGAAGTCATGTTGGCCAATAACGGCGCGGAATGCTTAGCGATGGTCAATGAAAATCCGCCTGATCTTATTCTGATGGACATCATGATGCCCAACATGAACGGCTTTGAAGTCGTAACTAGGCTTAAAAGCTTGGAGCATCTCGCCCTGATTCCCATTGTCATGGTCACGGCTCTTCAGGATATAGGCGACCGCGTCAAGGCTCTGGAAGTCGGGGCTGACGATTTTCTGACCAAGCCGGTGGACCGCATGGAACTTCAAGCCAGAGTTCGTTCCCTTCTGAAAGTCAAAGCCTATAATGATCATATGGTCAATTATCGCCAAGAGCTTGAGAGCGAAGTGGCCAAACAGACGCTGGAGTTGAAGAACGCCAGCTTAAAAATCGCCGAGGCCCACGCCAAACTGCGCGACGCCTCTCTTGAAACCATATTCCGGCTGGCCCGGGCCGCGGAATATAAAGATGAGGACACCGGCAACCACATAATCAGCATGAGCCGCATTTCCGCGCTCATCGCCGAGCGTATGGGACTCGGTTCCGTGGTGGTGGAGCGTATTCTCTACGCCTCCCCCATGCATGACATCGGCAAAATAGGCATACCAGACCGCATTTTGCTGAAAAACGGCCCGTTAAATGATGAGGAATGGGCCAATATGCGTATGCACACTATTTTCGGCGGCCAGATACTTGAGGGATCAAAGATCGGTTTTCTGCGCTTGGGAGAAATCATCGCCCTCACCCATCATGAAAAATGGGATGGCTCCGGTTACCCCAACGGCCTGTCCGGAACCCGGATTCCGTTGGCGGGGCGCATTGTGGCCGTAGCCGACGTCTTTGACGCGCTCATGTCCAAACGCCCGTATAAACCAGCCCTGACCGTAGAGCAGACGGTAGACATTATTCGCGCCGGACGCGACACCCACTTCGACCCGGCGGTAGTGGACGTCTTCTTCGCTTCCTTGAACGACATCATCAAGCTATGGCAAAACGCTCAATCTGAACAGCATCCTGTTCTGGAACAAACCAGCCACAACCTCGACACCATCCACCTTTTATAGCTGAGGATAGCCCCCATGTTAAAGGGCAAGCGAGGCGGTTGGTTGAGCGAGTCTCCGCAAATTTAACTAATAAATTAAATGAAAATTCAGGAAAACAACCTAGCGTTCACTTTAAAATGGCGCATAGAGGAGTTTTTATGACCGCAGACAGGCCCTTACGTCTTTTTTTTCTGCGACATGGGCAAACGGAAAACTTCGACAACCCTCCCTTCAATGGCTGGCGCGACGCCCCGTTGACTCAGGAGGGACGCCGCCAATTGGAAACAGCGGCTGACGCTCTGGCCCCGATCAGGTTCGACGCGATTTATTCCAGCGATTTAAGCCGGGCCGTCTATGGCGGACGACAAATCGCCTACCGCTCCGGCGGCGCGCTTATCCAGGACGCAAAATGGCGCGAAATGCATTTCGGCAAATGGGAAGGCTGGAATTACAGCCAAATCGCGGCAGATGACCGCGAGTTGATTAAAAAATTATTCAGCGCCGAAGGCGTCGAGACAGCCTTCCCCGGCGGCGGGGAAAGCACCGGCGAGTTTTACAGGCGCGTCAGCCGGGCGCTTAATGAACTTCTGGCCGCGCACCCGGACGGCGGCCGGGTGGCCTTGGTGGCGCATGGCGGCGTCTGCAAATCCCTGTGGAGCCATCTTTTACGAGTGCCGCCGGAACTGGGCTGGTCCATACGCCAGGATTTCGCCTGCCTGAATGTGGCCGACATTTATTCCAACGGACGGCAATGCATAGCCCACCTGATTAACGGCTATCTGGGGCCGGAAGGCTATTATAAATCCGGCCCGGGTTTTGACCGCTTAAAGTAGGCCGGCTTAAATCCGACGGCGCTTTCGCTCTTCGCCCCACGCCGTTTTTTTTTAGAGACAGGTTCCTAAAATGACGACCGATTATTATCGCAACTGGCCGAAAACAGCTTCACGGCGGCAGTTTATTTTCATGGCCCTCACCGCCGGTCCGACCGTTCTGGCCGCTTTTCTTATGGCCCAGACTCTGCCGGGCCGCGGCAATAACCCGCTTGAAATAGCCATAATAATCGTCTTCGCCATCCTCTTCGGCGGCATCGCCCAAGGGTTCTGGCTCAGTTTTTTCGGCCTGATCACACTCGCCCGGCGCGCCGACCCAGAAACCATCAGCCGCTGCCTCAAAAATGAAGCCGACCTTCCAGATCAGACGCCTCTAAGCGGCCGCCCCACCGCCGTTCTGGTTCCCATATGCCAGGAAGACATCGTGAGAGTAATGGCCGGAGTGGCGGCCATATATGAATCG
This sequence comes from Candidatus Adiutrix sp., assembly GCA_031273445.1. GTDB lineage: Bacteria > Desulfobacterota > Desulfarculia > Adiutricales > Adiutricaceae > Adiutrix. The sequence continues at coordinate 11,399 of JAISRV010000331.1, forward strand.
CTCGACCGAACCGGACAATTGCCGCATTTCGAATTTTTCATCCTGTCCGATTCCAGAAGCCCGGATCTTTGGGTGGAAGAGGAAACGGTCTGGGCCGCCTTTACTGAAAAACTGGGCGCCGCCGGGCGCATCCACTATCGCCGCCGCCGGGTCAACCTCAAGCGCAAAAGCGGCAACATAGCCGATTTCTGCCGCCGTTGGGGCGCCGACTTCGAATTTATGATCGTTCTAGACGCCGACAGCGTCATGAGCGGCCGGACGCTGGTCGACCTCGCCCGCCTTATGATCAAGCGGCCCAAAGTCGGCTTGATCCAAACCGTGCCCGTCGCCGTCATGAAGACCAGCCCCCTGGCCCGTCTGCAGCAGTTCTGCGGTCAGGCCTACGGTCCCTTGTTCTCCGCCGGGCTCAACTGGCTTCTTCTGGGCGGGGCCATATTCTGGGGTCACAACGCCATTATCAGAATCCGGCCGTTTATGGAGCACTGCGGTCTGCCCCGGCTATCAGGGCTGGGGCCTTTGGGCGGCGACATCATGAGCCATGATTTCGTGGAGTCGGCCCTTTTGAAGAGGGCCGGCTGGGAGGTCTGGCTGGCCTACGACCTGGAGGGTAGCTACGAGGAAGTGCCGACAACGCTTCTGGACGAATTGAAGCGCGACCAACGCTGGTGCCAGGGAAACTTGCAACACCTGAAAGTTCTGTGGGCCAACGGGTTGTCCCTGACCCAGCGGCTGTTGTTTCTTAACGGCGCCTTTTCCTACCTCTCCGCCTTTTTCTGGTTCATCGCCCTCATCCTCTCCAGTCTCGAAGCCTCGCTCATAGGTCTTACGGCCCACAATTATTTCCCGACCATGGGCCTGTTTCCCCAATGGCCGACCTGGACCGGGCAATGGACCGTCGTGCTTCTGTGCGCCACGGCCTTGTTTCTATTCGCGCCGAAAGCCATGGCCCTGGGGCTGATGCTGACCAAAGGCGACAGCCGCGGTTTCGGAGGCAGAACGCGCCTTCTGGCCGGCATCGTTGCGGAGACGGTCTTTTCCAGCATTACAGCGCCGATCAGGATGCTGTTTCACTCCAAGGTGGCGGTTCTCACTTTTATGGGCTCTTCCGCCGGCTGGAAAAGCCAGAACCGGGCCGACCGGGCCGTACCCTTAAAGGAAGCGTTGCGCTTTCATGGCGGCGGCATGCTTCTGGCCTTAACCTGGGCCGCCCTGCTCATAAAAAGCAACCCCTCATT
>JAISRV010000354.1 GCA_031273445.1 Candidatus Adiutrix sp.
TTTCTCCAGACCAGGGAGAGGGACCTGGCTCTTTTTATGAAAATCAGCGGTGAAGCGCGGCCCATGAACAAAAGCGAGGTGCCGACCCTGTCGCTTATTCCGGCCTTCGTCATTTCGGAACTGAAGACGGCTTTCACCATCGGGTTCATGCTTTACATACCTTTTGTGGTCATCGACATGGTGGTGGCCTCGGTGCTTTTGTCCATGGGCATGATGATGCTGCCGCCGGTTATGGTGTCTCTGCCTTTCAAGCTGATGCTCTTCGTCTTGGTGGACGGTTGGAATTTAATGGTCGGCTCGCTCATCCGCAGTTTCGGCGATATTGCGCGGGTGGTCGGGGCCGGCTAGCGTCCCGGTTCCCTCTCCGGTTTCGCCGCATGAAAATTTTATTAAAGGAAGACATATGACTCCGGAATTCGTCATAGATTTCTGTCGGACGGCCATGGAAATGATGCTGACCATCGCGTTGCCCATGCTTTGCGTCGGCCTGGTCGTCGGTCTGGCCGTGAGCATTTTTCAAGCCACCACCTCAATTCAGGAAATGACGCTGCAGTTTATCCCCAAGATCATCTGCATCTCCGTGACCCTGGTCATAGCCGGCCCCTGGATGCTGGAGGAACTGAGCGATTTCACCACCAGCATTATCGTCGGCTTTCCGGAATGGGTGCGCATAGGCGCGGGCGTGGCCAACCAGGGCCTGGATATTCCATAACGATGGGCGCGCCCGTCATTAACGCGGCTGAATTCGCGGCCTTTGTGCTGGTGTTGCTGCGCCTGTCCATGCTGGTCGTTTTCGCCCCGATTTTCAGCGGCAGCCAGGTGATGCCGCAGCTTAAAGCGGCCTTGACGCTGATGCTGACCTTCGTCATCGCCCCCGGGGTTGAATACAGCCCGGCTCTGATGCCCATGACCTGGCACGGCTTCCTGTTTCTGGGGCTGGGGGAGGTTTTCATCGGTTATGCCTTGGCCTTCATGGTGCGCGTGGTGCTGGACGCCGCGAAAATGGCCGGGGAGTACGTCAGTTTTCAGATGAGCCTGTCGATGCTCAACAGCATGGACCCGCAGGGCAGCGCCCAGATACCCATGATGGGCATGTTGTTCAACATGATCGTCACCCTGTTTTTTCTTTACGCCAACGGCCACATGCTGGTTCTGAAGGCTGTGATCGACAGTTTCAAGGTCGCGCCGCCGGGTCTTTTGAGCGTCTGGCGCCCGGAGATGTTCACAGAGGCGCTGAGGGCCGTGGCCGGCATGTACATATTGGCTTTGAAAATAGCGGCCCCGGTTCTGGGCGTGCTTTTCTGCGTCAAAGTCGCCTTCGGCATCGTGGCCAAGGCCGTGCCGCAGATGAACATTCTTTTTGTGGGCATGCCGGTCTATATTATGGTCGGCTTTGCTATTCTGGGTTACGCCCTGCCCTGGTGGCCCGGCTTCATTGAAGAGGCCCTGGTGGCCGCCGACCAGGCCATGGGCCGCATTCTGGCCGTCCTGGCCCCGGCGGCCTCCGATTACAGACCCGGCTATTGAAAATTTTTTGCCCGGCTACGACCCAGCCGGCCCAGCCGAATAGGCGAATATTTTTAAATAGCCGGTCGCCCCCGGAGAGGGGCGACGGAGCGAAGCGACTGGTTGATCTGCCTAAAAGGCCCCTGTCTGGGCAAAAATCGCATTTTTTGCCCGGCTACGACCCAGCCGGCCCAGCCGAATAGGCGAATATTTAAGAAAGGAGGCGCGTAGTTATGGCCAGCGACGAAGGCGGCGAAAAAACAGAACAACCCACCGGGCACAAATTAAGCAAGGCCCGCGAAAAAGGGCAGACGCCGAAAAGCCAGGAAGTCACCACCATTTTAGTGTTGCTGGTCGCCGGCCTGGCCCTCCTTAAGCTCGGCCCCTTAGGCTGGGACCGGCTGTTGGGCTATTTCCGCCATTCCATCTGGCGCATGGCGGAAACAGACGTCGCCGGCGCCGATCTCTGGCCGTTTCTCTATACGGCTTTTCTGGAGGCGCTGTATCTGATCATTCCTTTCGCTTTTATCATTATGGTCATCAGCGTGGCCGCCAATGTCTATCAACTGGGCGGTTTTTTGTCGATTCCGCTGGAGTTTAAAATCGACAAACTCAATTTCGTCAACGGCGCCAAGAAGTTTTTCAAGTTGAAAGCCCTGTTCGACACGGCCAAGAACATTCTGAAAATAGCCGTCATTTTTTGGGTGGCCTACCTGGTCATCAGGGACAACATGGAAGAGTTCACCGTCATGGGCCATATGGAAACGGCCCAGATGGCGCTGTTTACCCTCAAGGTCGCGGCCGAGCTGTTTTTTGAAATTTGCCTGGTGCTGCTGGTTCTGGCTTTTATCGATTTCGCCTATCAGAAGTGGCAGTTTATGCGCGATATGCGCATGAGCAAGCAGGAAGTCAAAGACGAATACAAGCAGATGGAAGGCGACCCTAAAATCAAGGCCCGCATCCGGCAGATTCAGATGGAGACGGTCAAAAAGAGAATGCTGGCCGACGTGCCCAAGGCTGATGTGGTCATCGCCAACCCCACCCACTTCGCCATCGCCCTGGTTTACAACGCCGCGCTGGCCCAGGCGCCCCTGGTTCTGGCCAAAGGGCAGGATCTTCTGGCCCAGCGCATCAAAGACATAGCCAAGGAGGCCAAAGTGCCCATAGTGGAAAACAAGCCTCTGGCCCAGGCTCTTTACAAAGCAGTGGAAGTCGGCGACGTGATACCGCTGGAGTTTTACAAAGCCGTGGCCGAAGTTTTGAGCTATGTCTACAAGATAAAAGGCAGAAGTCCCCGTGGCCGAAAATAGCGTTTTTTTCAGAGTTAAAGAAAAAATTAAGGCTTCCGCCGGCGAAGTCATGATGGGCGTCGGCGTCGTCGTTATTTTGGCGGTGATGATTTTTCCAATGCCCACGGCTTTTCTCGATCTGCTGCTCACGTTCAACATCACCTTGTCGATCATCGTGCTTCTGACGGCGCTCTACACCTTGAAGCCTCTCGATTTTTCGATCTTTCCGTCGCTTTTGCTGGTGCTGACCCTCTTTCGGCTGGCCCTGAACGTGGCCACCACCCGCGTTATTCTTCTGAACGGCCAAAACGGCGCGGCCGCGGCCGGCGACGTCATTGAAGCCTTCGGTTTTTTCGTGGTTCAGGGCGATTATCTGGTCGGCGTCATCATTTTCGGCATTTTAGTGCTCATCAATTTTATGGTCATCACCAAAGGTTCGGGGCGCATCGCGGAAGTCGCGGCCCGCTTCACCCTGGACGCCATGCCCGGCAAACAAATGGCCATTGACGCCGACCTGGCCGCCGGTCTCATTCAGGAAGACGAGGCCAAACTACGCCGCAATACCGTGGCCCGCGAAGCCGATTTTTACGGGGCCATGGACGGCGCTTCCAAGTTCGTGCGCGGCGACGCCGTCGCCAGCATCATCACCACCGCCATCAACCTGGTGGGCGGCCTGATCATCGGCGTGGTCCGCCACAAACTGGACGTGGCCTCCGCCGCTCAAACCTACACTATCCTGACCATCGGCGACGGCCTGGTCGGCCAGATTCCGGCTCTGCTCATTTCCACTTCCGCGGGCATTATCGTCAGCCGGGCCGGGGCCGAGGAAACGATGAGCAAAGACTACGCCCGCCAGTTTACTCTGCGGCCCGAAGCTCTGGCCCTGGCCGGCGGCGTGGTCTTCATCTTCGGCCTTTTGCCGGGACTGCCGACCATGGCTTTCTGCACCACCGGCCTTCTGATCTGCTCCGGCGCTTTCGCGCTCATGCGGCGGCGTAAAATGGAAGCGGCGCTGCGCCCCGCCGCCGGCCGCGGCGCCGGGGCCGCCCCGCCTGGCGGCCCCGCGGCCCCGGCCGGCGGCGGGCCCCCCCCGGGGCGGGGCGCGGCCGCGGCCGCGGCCGGGCCGCCCCCGGCGCCGGAAAAAGTCGAAGCCCTGTTGCCGCTGGACATCCTGGAACTGGAGGTCGGCTATGGCCTCATTCCTTTGGTCGACGACGAACAGGGCGGCGAACTTCTGGAGCGCATACGTTCCATCCGGCGTCAGTTCGCCCTGGAATCAGGCTTTATCGTGCCGCCCATGCATGTGCGCGACAATCTGCAGCTCCGACCCGGCGAATACGCCATTCTGATCAAAGGCAACGAAGTGGCCCGCGCTGAGATGATGGTCGGCCACCAGTTGGCCATGAATCCGGGCGACGCCCGCAAAAACATCCCCGGCATGCCCACCCACGAGCCGGCCTTCGGGCTGCCCGCCACCTGGATCGCCGAAGAGCGTAAAGACGAGGCCCAACACGCCGGCTGGACAGTGGTGGACCTGGCCACGGTCGTCGCCACGCATCTGACGGAAGTCATCCGCATGCACGCCAGCGAATTGATCTCCCGCCAGGATGTGCAAAAACTTATCGACGGCGTGGCCGCCACCGACGAAAAAGTGGTGGAGGAACTCGTGCCCGACCTTCTTTCGCTGGGTCAGGTGCAGAAGGTGCTGCAGAACCTGCTGCGGGAGCGCGTCTCCATCCGCGACATGCCCAGCATCATGGAAGTGCTGGCCGACCACGCGCC
>JAISRV010000409.1 GCA_031273445.1 Candidatus Adiutrix sp.
GTAATAATGTTCAGCCGCGATTACCGCCGTGAACGCGATTATCTGCAGGAAGTCTTCCGGCAGCGCGGGGAAGTGCTGATTCATTCGCTGGAAATGGTGGGGCGGATGCGCTTCGCCGACAACTGGGAGCAAAGCCAGATACTGACCTTTTGGAGCAACCTTGAAGAAAACGACAATGTGCTCTTCCTGGCCTTGACGGACGAAAACGGGCGGCCGCTGGTGGTCGCCGGCGACATTGAGCCCGACGCCTCGGCTTTCCGCGAGCCTCTCCCCGGCCCCTTCAGCCCGAGCCCTTTTGGCGCCCCGGCCGCCGATTCCGGGCCTGTTTCGCCTCGTTTCCGCCTGGCCCGGATTGAAGGCCGTTCCGTTTTCATGGTCTATCGGACTTTCTGGCCTCTGCCGCCGCCGCGGAGAATGATGCGGGAAGGCCGGCATCACGACGCAACCGAGGAAGCGGGGGCGGCGCCGCGGCCGGACCGGGGCCGGGACCGCCTCCAGCGCCCGGCGCCGGAGCGCGCGGCCTTCCCTCTCCGCTATCTCTGGGTCGGCTTCGACATGACCAGGTTCGAGAAGCTCAGCGCCCAGCGCAACCGCACCGCGGCCCTTTTCATCGGCCTTTTCTGTCTGGCGACCCTGGCCGGCGTTCTGGCTCTCTTCTGGGGCTACAATTCCCGTCTGGCCAGAAAGCTGTATCAGGAAACCAAGGCCATGGCCGCCGAGCTGATCGGGCGTCTGCCGACCGGCGTCATATTGGAAAACAGCCGCGGCGAGGTCACGCTGGTCAATCGTTCGACCTGCGCCATAAGCGGCCTGGACGAAAAAAATTTTCTGGGCCGGCGGCTGCCCGAACTGGCCGGCGGTCTTTTCCCGCGGGACGAGGCGATGAACGGGCGGGAAGCCGAATTGCGCTTTCATGGCGGAAACAACGTGCATGTGGCCCTGACCAGCGGCCCGGTCATCGGCGACGACGGCCGCCCTCTGGGGCAGGTCATCCTGATGGAAGACTTGGGGGAAGTCGGCCGCCTCAAAGCGGAACTGGCTAAAAAAGAGAGACTGGCCGCGCTGGGCGGCCTGGCCGCCGGCCTGGCCCACGAGATCAGAAATCCGCTGGGCGCCATCAGCGGTCTGGCCCAGCACCTGCTGCGGAAGGGGCCGGCCGATTCAGGCGACCGCGAGGCGCTGGAAGTGATGCTCGCCAGCGTCGACCGCCTCAACGCCGCCGTCACCGACTTTCTGGAGTATTCCAAACCCGCTGAAATCAAGCCGGAACTCATGGACCTGGCCGAACTGCTGCGCAAAATGGCCGCCCTGGCCGGCCATGACGCCAGAAGCCGCGCAGTCGACGTCGCCCTGGAACTGCCCTCGGAGCCGGTCTGGATAGAAGGCGATGAAAGCCGTCTGGCCCAGGCCTTTCTCAACCTGTATTTAAACGCCATACAGGCGGCCGGCTCAGGCGCCGGCGGCCGGCTGTCGGTTTCGCTGACTCTGGAAGGGGACGAGGCGGTTCTGCGCTTTCACGACAACGGCCCCGGCTTCAGCCCCGAGCAGCTGACCCAGCCCTTCGTGCCCTATTTCACCACCAAGGCCGGGGGGGCCGGCCTGGGCCTGGCTCTGGCGGAAAAAACCATTCACGCCCATAAAGGCGCGGACATCAGCCTGGCCGCGCCGCCGGAAGGCGGCGGGCTGGCGACCATTTTTTTCAAACGCGCGGTCGCCCCCGGAGAGGGGCGACGGAGCGAAGCGACTGGTTGAGAGGCCGATAAACTCGCTCGCTGGGCAAAAATCGCATTTTTTGCCCAGCTACGACCCAGCCGGCCAAGCCGATCATTTAATTTAGAATAGCATAGTCGCCCCCGGAGAGGGGCGACGGAGCGAAGCGACTGGTTGAGAGGCCGACAAACTCGCTCGCTGGGCAAAAATCGCATTTTTTGCCCAGCTACGACTCAGCCGGCCAAGCCGATCATTTACATTAATTAAATTGAGGCTAATAATGACTTGCGCCAGGCCTAAAGCTCCGATCCTGATTGTCGATGACGACCCGGAGCATCTCTTTATGCTCAAAACCGTCCTGGGCGACTGGGGCCGCCCCGCCTGCGCGGCCAAAAGCGGGCGCGAAGCGCTGCTTCTGGCCGGCGAGAAAAATTTCGACCTCATTCTGATGGATGTGCGCATGAAAGACCTCGACGGCCTTTCAGCCCTCGAAGCCTTAAAAAGCGAAGGCCGCAACCGGAACACCCCGGTCATCATCATGACCGCCTATTCCAAAGTGGAAGACGCGGTGAGGGCGCTTAAAGCCGGGGCCTATGATTATCTGACCAAACCTCTTGATCTCGACCTGGTCAGGATCAGCCTCGAGCGGGCTCTTGAACACCGGAATCTGAAGGAAGAGAAAGAAGCGGGCCTGTGGAGCGCGCCGGAAAGCGACGGCCTGATCGGCCAAAGTCCGGCCATGCGCGCGGTGGCCGACATGATCGACCTGGTGGCCGGCTCCGAGGCCACGGTGCTGATCACCGGCGAAAGCGGGGTCGGCAAAGAAGTGGCCGCCCGCGCCATTCAGCGCAAAAGCGCCCGGGCCGACAAGCCTTTCGTCATCGTCAACTGTGCGGCTTTGGCTGAAAACCTGCTGGAGGCCGAGCTGTTCGGCCATGAAAAAGGCGCCTTCACCGGGGCCGAACGCCGCCGGGAAGGGCGGTTGAAGGCGGCCGACGGCGGCACTCTCTTTCTGGACGAAATAGGGGAAACCAGCCCGGCTCTCCAGGCCAAGCTGCTGAGGGCCATTCAGGAGGGAGAGATTCAGCCCGTTGGTTCGGATGAAACTGAAATTGTGGATGTGCGCTTCATCGCCGCCGCCAACCGCGACCTTAAAGCGGAAGTCGCGGCCGGCCGGTTCCGGGCCGACCTTTTCTGGCGCCTCAACGTGGTCAACCTGAAAATACCGCCCCTGCGCGACCGCCCGGAAGACCTCCCGGCCCTGACCCAGTTTTTCATCAGACGTTACGCCCTGAAAAACCGCAAAGAAGTCAAAGGCCTGTCTCCAGGCGCGTTGGCCCTGATCAGCCGGCACAAGTGGCCCGGCAACATCAGGGAACTGCAGAACGCCGTGGAACGGGCCGTCATCCTCATGCGGGGCGAGTATCTGACGGAAAAGGACCTGCCGGACTTGAGCGGCGCCATAGGCGTCTGGCCTCAGCCCGAAAAAGCTGCGGAGGCCGCGCCGGACCTTCCGGCCTGGCCGCTGAACCTGGAGGATTTGGAAAAAATGGCCGTGGGCAACGCCCTGACCCACACCGGCGGCAACAAGAGCCGGGCCGCCGAAACCCTTGGCGTCGCCCGCAAAACCCTTTTTTCAACGGGAACCTAATCCGGCCAGCAATAGCGCCCTGGCGTGAACAAAAAACCAGCTTCCCTTGGCAAAGGCGTACATGCGGTTATCTTTGGCCGCGTACGCCTCCGCGCCGATCCAGGCGGGGATTTTGTCCGTCTGCCCCGTGGCCGCATACAGCCAGCCCGCGCACAACTCCGCCGTATGCAGCAGAAAATAATCGCGGCTCTCGCTGATCAGGCCGCGCATGGCCGCCGCCCGCGGCAGATCGCCGGAGGCCGCGGCCTGATAATAGCGCGGAAAATGCCGTGCAGGGAATACAGGCCGCCGGCGGCGTCAAAGGCCGCGAAAGAGTTCCGCCGGATCAGTTCCGCCAGAAGCCCTCGCGTGTCCCGGCCTTCAGGGATTCTTGCATCCGGTTGTCGGGCATGGGTTTTCCGTCTCCGATCCGGGCCGTTCACGTAAACGGCTCGCGAGCGGCTGATTCTTGCGGCGCGAGGCGGCCTCAGGCCGTCTCGCGGCTGAGCGACTGAATGATTTCAGCCGCGATGGAAACGGCGATCTCGCGCGGCGTTTGCGAGCCTATGTTCAAACCCGCCGGCGTGTGAACGCGCGCTAAAAGGTCGGCGGCATAGCCCTCGCCGGCCAGCATCTCCAAAGTGCTCGTCACCCTGTGAAGGCTGCCGATCATGCCCAGATAGGGCGGCTGGACCTTCCAGGACAAAATCCGACGGAGACACTTCGTATCGTACACATGACTCCTGGTCACGATCGCCGCCGCGTCGAAATCAGGCTCGGGGAATCTGACGGCCAGGTCGTCAAAGGGAGCGCACACGGTTTGAACGCCTTTACCCGGATTTACCGAAAATTCCGGGCGGTCGTCCCATAAGGAGACCTTGAAGCCCAGAAAAAACAGCAACTCGGCCAGGGCCTCGCCCACATGGCCGCCGCCCAAAACCAGCGCGCAGCGGGGGTAGGCCAGCCTGGCCACATAATAGCGCCGCCCTTCGCGCTCCGGCAGGCCGACGCCGCGGGGGGGCAGTTCCGCGACGGTCTTTTCGAGCATGGCCGCCCAGTCCTCCGCCCAGAAAGGGGCCTTGGTCAGGGGCCCCTGAGGCGGCGAGCCGGGCTGTTCAAAAATGGCCGCTTGGCCCAGATAAGCCGCGAATTCGTCCGTCGCCCCCACCATGATCGCCGTCAGGGACTCCCGCTTCATCGAAGCCCATTGCTCCAATGTTTTCCACACGTTCATGTTCTCTCCGTAATTCTTTGAGGCCGCGCGGCGGCGGCTGTGGGGATTATTGTTTCTCGATCAACAGAGGCCAGAACCGCCGCGGCATGTATTGCCGCTGCAGCTTGGGGTTGGCCCTGGACTCAATGGAGACGGCCTGGAAATATTTTTTCCAGGCTTCTTGAAACAATATCTCGTCTTCGGCCGGAAGGCCGGCTTCCAGGCGGCCGGCCGCAAGGTCCGCCTGGCCGTCCGGCCGCACTTCACGCGCCCGCGTAAGATCGTAATAAAAACCGTAGCCGCGCGCCAGGTCGCGAATAATCCATTGCTGATCGCCGAAGCGCCCGGTGAAGTGCCGCAGAACCAGCGGCAGGACGTCATAACGGGGCGCGACTGAAGCGAAAAATATGCCTTCCGCCGTCTTCTGGAAACGGACGAACTGGATGAGATGCATTTTCTCCCGAGCGACCTTTTGCGACTGTTCCCTTATGGCCAGCACGTCCGGATCGCTGAAATCAGCTTCATCCCCCCCGGCGAAAATCCTGCGCGCGTAACGAACGATCAGCTCGTCCGCGGCTTCGTCGGCCACGGTCAGCCAGGCGTTCATGAGGCTTCGCAAGGCCGGGCGCGACAGCCTGTTCTGAAGCCCCCTCCAGACCCGGCCGGCTTTCTCCGCCTCGGTCTCCACCCGCACCACCCGCCCGGCCAGAAGCGGCAAATCATCGGCGGGGCCGCGCAGGGCGTCCGGAAAAAGTTTCAGGCGGAAAGCCTCAAAAATGACGCTCAAAAGACCGTCGAAGGTTTTGTCGTAAACGAACAAATTCATAGGAAGGGCAGCCGCAACTGGCGCGGGTCATATTTTTTGCCGCCGCCCAGCACCAGGGCCCGAAGCCGGGCCGGCCCTATTTCATTAATAGTCGCCGCCCTCGGCCCGTCGCAGGTGATGAAGTGGACGGCGCGCTTCATGACCACCCCCATTTTGGCCAGATGCCCGGCCTGAAGACGACCGCGGCGGCGCGCCATGACCATCAAGCCGGCCGAGCGCGTCCCGACGCCGGGAACGCGCAGGAGACGATGGTAGTCGTCCCGGTTCACGTCAACCGGGAACCACTCGGGATGGCGCAGGGCCCAGGCCAGCTTCGGGTCCAGCTCCAGGTCCAGATCCGGGCTCTCCCCGTCCGTTATTTCTTCGGCCGCGAAGTCGTAAAAGCGCATCAGCCAGTCGGCCTGGTAGAGCCTGTTTTCCCGCGCCAGGGGCGCGGAGGCGAGAGGCGGCAGCCGGTCGTCGTAGGCGTTGACCGGCACAAAGCCGGAATAATATACCCGCTTCAGTTTGGGTTGATCATAAAGGGAGGCCGCCAGACTCAGGATGTCGCGGTCGGTCTCGCGGCTGGCGCCGATTATGAGCTGCGTGCTCTGCCCGGCCGGGGCGAAACGGGGCGCGGAGCGAAACTTCCGGCGCTCTTCCGCGCTGGCGGCGATGTTCCGGTAAATGTAGTTCATCGGCTTGTAGACGCTCTGATGATCTTTTTCAGGGGCCAGGGCCTTAAGGTTGGCTTCCGTGGGAATCTCCAGGTTGACGCTCAAACGGTCGGCGTAGAGCCCGGCCTCGTGCACCAGTTCTTCGCTGGCCCCCGGAATCGTCTTCAGATGCACATAACCGTTGAAGCGGTATTCGTTCCTGAGTTCGCGCGCCACGCCCACCAGGCGTTCCATGGTGTAATCCGGGTTGCGCAGAACCCCGGAACTCAGAAAGAGGCCTTCAATGTAGTTGCGGCGGTAAAACTCGATCGTCAGTTCGGCCAGTTCCCTGACGGTGAAAGAGGCGCGGGGGATATCGTTGCCGCGGCGGTTGACGCAATAGGCGCAGTCATACCGGCAGTGGTTGCTCAAAAGAGTCTTCAACAGCGAAATACAGCGCCCGTCAGCCGTATAACTATGGCAGACGCCCCAGCTGACGGCATTGCCGACGGCGCCGCGTTTAGCGGCCCGGCTCGCCCCGCTGGACGAACACGAAACGTCGTATTTGGCCGCATCGGCCAGTATTTCCAATTTTTTTATGACGTCATGGTTCATAAAAACCCTCGCCGGGGCGGGCGCGAAGTGAAGCGGCCCTTAAAACCCGCGCCGGGGCGGGACATAAAGTGAAGCAGCCCTTAAAACCCGCGCCGGGGCAGGACGCCGAAGTGAAGCAGGCCTTCCAGGACGCCGCCGGCCACGGCCAGGGCCTTGTCTGACGGGCTGTGAATGAATTCAGCCGCTTCCGGTCTGGGGTCGATGTCGCCGATTTTAAAACCTTCAGGCACGGTCAAGCCATTGGGGAGCGCGCCGCGCAGAACGCCGGAGATGGCGGCCACGACGGCCGCGGCGCCCACCCGGCCGATTTCTTCCCCGGCCAGGACTTTCCGGCCGATGGCGACGGTGAAGGCGACTTCGCCCGCGGCCGGGGCCTTGATCAGCCTTTCCAGGTCATAGCCGCCGATCAGCCCGGGACGGCCGGTGTTAGAGAGGGCCGAGCCATTCAGAATCAGGCGGCCCAGAAAGTGCCCGCGCGCCGTCTCCACCACGCCGTCCACGTCTGTTCCGGCCCGGTAGCCCGGCCCCAGCGCCAGAGTCGTCCGGCCCGGCCTCCGGGTCACTCCGGTGTTTTTTTTCGACAGCGTGGCTTCAATCAG
>JAISRV010000013.1 GCA_031273445.1 Candidatus Adiutrix sp.
AACTCGCTCGCCAGGCAAAAATCACATTGTTTGCCCGGCTGCGGTCAGCCCCGACAAGCCGAGCGCTTATATTTAAACGGAGGGTGGATCGATAAAGGATCGTCTGGGCTCTAAACCCACATAGCCGGGTGCGACTCCCGGACCCTCCGCCAAATTTGACGACCAGGCGCCGCTTAAAGCCAGTCGCCCCCGAAGAGGGGCGACGGAGGACGCGACCGGTTGACATGGTTAAAAGGCCCCCGGCCGGGCAAAAATCACATTTTTTGCCCGGCGCCGAGCCGGCCGTCCAAGCCGACCAGGCGAATATTTTTAAAGCAAAGAGGCCCGCCATGCTTGAAAACGTCAACGCCAAGCCGGCGCCCAAACGTTACTACCGCAAAAAAGTGGACCTTTTCGTCCTTTTGGACAAGATGAAGCTCTGGCCTTCCCGCTCCGGCGTTTTGCATGGCCTCAAAAGCATCGACCGTCATGGCGAAATGGCCGTGCTGACCACCCATTGCGGCCGCAGCTTCAAAGTGCGCAATTCACGCCGCAGCCGGGCGGCGCGCTGGCTGCGCAACAAGCTGCATCAGTCCGCCTGCCCGGCTTGCGCTGTGCCTCAATGGAAGCTGGATAAATACGGGGCCACTTTTTTCAGCCGCCGCCAGGGCTCGCTCCTGAAAGGCGGGCCGAACCGCTGATCCGCCCCGCCTTGGAGGCGAATTTTTGTCTCATCGCTCATTTGTTCCGTTCGTTACGTCCCGCCATTTCAGGGGTTGACAGCCAGCAGTTCTCGGGTGTAGGCGAACATTTTAAAAAGCAAGTCGCCCCCGGAGAGGGGCGACGGAGCGAATTTTGTTTCATCGCTCATTAGTTCCGTTAATTACGCCCCGCCATTTTAGAGGCTGACAGCCGGCAATTCTCAGGCGAAGGCGAACATTTTAAAAAGCAGGTCGCCCCCGGAGAGGGGCGACGGAGCGAAGCGACTGGTCGAGAAGGCGATAAATTCACTGGCCGGGCAAAAATCGCATTTTTTGCCCGGCTACGACCCAGATAGCCAAGCATTTTACTGGAGATATATATGGATTGGACTGACGAACAGAACAAACGCCTGACCGACCTGGGCGCCGGGCCGGATATTCTGGCTTCTCATTTTGAAGACTCCGCGGAACGCAATCGCGCCTTTCAGAAAATCGAAGCCGGGCTGGCTCATGAGACCGGCGATAAAATACGCCGCCATCTGGCGGAAGTCCGGCGTCCCGAATTGGTCGTTCTCCGGGAAAAGCTGGCCGCCGCCCTGGTCGCGGCCGGCTTCACCGAGGTTGAAACTCCGCTGACCGTCTCCCGCCTCCACCTGGAGCGGATGGGCCTCACCGAAGACCACTCGCTGAACAGGCAGATTTTCTGGCTGGACAGGAACAAGGCCATGCGGCCCATGCTGGCGCCGAACCTGTATTATCTGATGGTGGACCTTTTGCGCCTGGCGCCTCACCCGGTGAGCATTTTTGAAATCGGGCCGTGTATGCGCAAGGAAACCCAGGGCGCCCAACATGCGGCGGAATTCACCATGCTCAACCTGGTGGAAATGGGGCTGCCGCTCCCGGCCCGCCGGGAGCGCATGGAAGAATTGGCCCGGCTGGTGCTGAAGGCCTCCGGCCTGCCGGTGGACGAATGCCGGCTGACGACGGAAAAATCCGGCGTTTACGGGGAAACCCTGGATGTGGAAAGCCCGGAAGGCCTGGAACTGGCCAGCGCCGCCATGGGCCCGCACCCGCTGGACGCGCCCTGGGGCATTGACGCGCCCTGGGTCGGTCTCGGTTTCGGGCTGGAAAGACTGGTCATGGCCCGGGCCGCCCTGGACGGTCTGACCTTGAATCCGGCCCGGGCCGGCCGCAGTCTGGCCTATCTGGGCGGCTTCAGGCTCAATGTTTAAAGCGGGTGAGGCATGACGGCGAATCTCGGCCATATATTGGAAAAAGCTAAGAATTATGAAGAGTTGACCCGTGAAGAACTGGCCCGGATCATCAGCCCGGCCGACGACGGCGAACGGCTGGAGATTCGCGCGGCGGCCCGGGAAATGCGCGGCCGCCACAGCGGGGAGCTTATTTTCACCTACGGCTTCGTCTATCTCAGCACCTACTGCCGCAACGACTGCCGTTTTTGCGCCTATCGCCGCACCAACAGCCGGGCCCGGCGTTATCGCAAAGACAAGGACGAAGTGTTCCGGGCCGCCGAGCGTCTGGCGCGTCAGGGCGTCAACCTGATTGATCTGACCATGGGCGAGGACCCGGCCAGCGATGAGCCCGCCTTCATCGACCAGACGGCCGGCCTGATCGAAGGGGTGCGCGGCGTCTGCGGTCTGCCGGTCATGATTTCGCCGGGGCTGGCCTCGCGCGCGGCCCTGACCAGATATAAAAAAGCGGGGGCGGACTGGTACGCCTGTTACCAGGAAACCCACAACCCCGCTCTTTTCAGCCGCCTGCGTCAGGGTCAGGATTACGGGGAGCGGCGGCGGGCCAAGACGGCGGCCCTCGAAACGGGCCTGTTGGTGGAGGAAGGCGTTCTGTGCGGGGTCGGCGAAACGGCGGAAGACCTGGCTGATTCCATCCTGGCCATGAAGCGGCTCGGGGCCGGGCAGGTGCGGGCCATGGGCTTCATTCCCCCGGCCGAAGCGCGCGGCGACGTTTCCGGCCGCTGGGCCGGGAGCCCCGGGCCCGGCCGGGCCCAGGCGCGGGAAGTGGACATGATCGCGGCTCTGCGTCTGGCCCTGCCTGACCGCCTCATTCCCGCCTCGCTGGATGTCGAAGGGCTGGCCGGGCTGCCCGAGCGTCTTATGGCCGGGGCCAACGTCGTCACTTCCCTGGTGCCCTCGGATATGGCCCTGGCCGGGGTGGCCCAGGCCAGCCTGGACATAGACAACGAGGCCAGAAGCGTCAAAGGCGTCCGGCCGGCGGTGGAGGCCGCCGGGCTTAAACTGGCCTCGGCCGGCGAATACCGCGGCTGGCTCAATCAGGCCAGGCCGGCGGCATGACCTTCCGGCTGGGCATTCTGGGCGGCGGCCTTCAGGGCACGGAAGCGGCCTGTCTGGCCCGTTGGGCCGGCTGGGAAACAGTCTTGGTCGACGCCCGACCCCAGGCGCCGGCCTCCGCCTTGGCCGGGCGTTTCCTTCATTTGCCGGTCGCCGGTTTCGGCGACCTGGAAAAAGCTTTCGGCCATTGCGATGCGGTGGTCCCGGCCTGTGAAGACCTGCCCACGCTGGAGCTCCTGAGCCGCTGGGGCGACGAGAGCGGCCTTCCGGTGGCTTTTGACCTTGAAGCCTACCGGATCAGCCGCGACAAGATTCTCTCCAAGGCTTTGTTTCTCAAGGCCGGAATTCCCGCTCCGCTGGCCTGGCCCGAGGCCGGCTATCCTTTGATCGCCAAACCCGCGGCCTCCAGCGGCAGCCGGGGAGTGACCCTGCTGGCCACGGAAGCCGATTTCAGGCGCAAATTTCCTTCCGGAGACATAAGCGGCTGGGTGGTGGAGGAATACTGCCCCGGCCCTTCCTATTCGCTGGAGGCGACCGGGCGCCCCGGCGCCCATCGGGCCTGGCTGACCACCGCGCTGGAGATGGATGAAGTCTACGACTGCCGCCTGGTTCGCGCTCCCGCCGCTCTGCCCGGCCGGCAAGAGGAGGAGCTGCGGTCTTTTTCCCTTAAAACGGCGGCCGCCCTGGGCCTGACCGGCCTTATGGATGTGGAAGTCATCGCCGCCCCGCAGGGTTTGAGAGTTCTGGAGATCGACGCGCGCCTGCCCAGCCAGACGCCCACGGCGGTCTTGTGGTCTTCCGGCGAAAACCTTCTGGCGCGTTTGACGGAAATTTTCTGCCCCTGTCCCCGCCCCGAGCCCGCCGTTTCCGGCCGGGCGGTTATTTATGAACACGCGGCCGTGACTCCCGCCGGCCTTAAAAGCGCGGGCGAACACCTCATGTCGGCCGCCGGCCCTTTGAGCCTGAAGGAAAACTTTTTCGGCGCGGACCTGGCCGTGACCGACTACGCCCCGGGCCGGGCCGCCTGGGCGGCCGCTCTCATTATGACCGGAGAAGACGCCGACGCCGCCCAGGCCAGGCGCCGGGAAGTCTGGGCCAGGCTGGCCCGGCGGTTCTCAAGGCAACGGACAATCCAGTGAAATCAGTAATACAGCGCAATCTAAAGAGCCTGATTGAAGAGGGGCGGGAAGCCGAATTGGCCGAAATGCTGGCCGGTCTGCATCCCGCCGACGTGGCGGAGATTCTCAATCCTTTGGATATGGAAGACACCGTCAAGGTCATCTCTCTGTTGGACATTGAACACGCCTCCGATGTTCTGGTGGAAATGTCCGAAGCCGCCCGGGACCAGGTGGCCGCGGAAATGCCTCTGGAAAAGCTCACCGAACTGGTCGCCGAGATGGATTCCGACGACGCCGCGGACATCGTGGCCGAATTGCCGGATGAAGAGGCCCACAAAGTTCTGGCGGCCATTGAGCGGAAAGACGCCGAAGGCGTGCGGCGCCTGATGATGTACGATGAGGAGACGGCCGGCGGCTTGATGCAGGTGGAGCTGATTTCGGCCCGGGAAGATGAGGTCGTCTCCAGCGTGGTCGATAAGCTGCGTCAGGCCGGCGACGACGTGGGGGTCATATATTACATTTTCGTGGTGGATCAGGCCGGCGTCCTGCGCGGTCAGGTGACCATCCGGCAGCTGCTTTTGGCCTGGCCCGACCAGATCATGAAGGAGATGATGTCCGCCCCCGCCCTGATCGTGCGCGTCGACGAAGATCAGGAGGCCGTGGCTCAGAATTTTCAGAAATATGACGTTCAGACCGCGCCGGTCGTCGACGGCCATGGGCGCCTGCTGGGCCGCATCACCTTCGACGACATCATGGACGTGGTTCACGAAGAGACGGATCAGGACTTCTACCGTATGGCCGGATCGTCCGAAGAAGAGGTCTATTCCAGCGGTTCGGCCAAGATCGCGACTCTGCGCATGCCCTGGCTCGCCTTCAACCTCGTCGGCGGCTTCATCACCAGCGCCATTCTTTCCTATTTCAACGTCTCATTCAGCAATATCATTATGCTGACGCCCTTTGTCCCCATGATTATGGGCCTGTCCGGGGCGGTCGGCTCCCAGTCGTCCACCATCACCGTGCGCGGGCTGGCCATAGGCCGCATCGCCGAGGGCAAGGTCTGGAGCAATGTCGTCCGGGAAATCAGAATATCAGTCATAATCGCCGTGACCCTGGGGGTCGTCATCGCCCTGGGCACGGGCGGACTTCATTCGGCCGGAACGTCCGGCGCGTCCGGCGCGGCCGCCCGGCTGGGGCTGGCCGTGGGCGCTTCCATCGTCGCCGCCATCGTCGTCTCCACTGTTCTGGGGTCGGTTATTCCCCTTTTATTCAAAGCCATGAAAATCGACCCGGCCCTGGCTTCCGGCCCGGTGGTCACTTCGGCCAACGACGTGGCCAGCCTTTTCATTTACATGTCCGTCGGGACTTTTATTTTGACGATGTGAGTCGTGCCCGGGGCCGGCTGGGTCGTAGCCGGGCAAAAAATGTGATTTTTGCCCGGCGAGGGGCCTTTTACCCGCTTCAACCGGTCGCTTCGCTCCGTCGCCCCTCTCCGGGGGCGACTGGCTTTTTTGACGATGTGAGCGCGTCGGCTTGGCCGGCCTGGCCGGCCTGGTCGTAGCCGGGCAAAATATGTGAGCCGCGCCGGCTGCGCCTCCCTGCCGCAGCTTGAGTTTTAAGCGTCAAAATATTATCATATAAACAGTTAGCGGGCGGAGGGGGCGATGACTGATATCCTGATCGTGGTGAAAGACGACAAGCTGGCCGGGCTTTTAGCCACCGCCTGCCAGGATCGGGGCGCGGACGCTTTTCGCGCGCTGGGCGCCGCCCAGGCCCTGCCGGAAATAAGCCAGCCTGGCGCCGGGCGCCGCAAGTGGGCCGGCCTTTTGCTGGACCTGGGTTACGCCCAAGGCAAGCCTCTGGCTCTGGTGCGGGATTTTCTGGCGGAGAATCCCGAATTGAAAATTGTGGCCCTGGGCCGGAATATGGATGTCCGGACTTTGGCCGGGCTCATGCGCGAGGGGGTCTTCGATTTTTTGGAGCTGCCGCCCGAGCCGGTGGAAATGTCCAAGTGCCTGGACAATTTTTTAGGCCGTCTGGGGCCGGCCGCCAAGCCCAAAATCAAGGGCGGCGCCCCTGATCCCGGACGTTATGACCATATTGTGGGCGCGAGCGCGTCCCTGAAAAAAGTTTTCAGAATGATCGACAAAGTGGCCGGAACCGACTCCACGGTCATGATTCACGGAGAAAGCGGCGCCGGCAAAGAACTCATCGCCCGGGCCATTCACCAGGGTAGCCCGCGGGGAGACCGCCGGCTCATTCCGGTCAACTGCGGGGCCATCCCGGAAGAGCTTCTGGAAACGGAGCTCTTCGGCCATGAAAAAGGCGCCTTCACCAACGCCATCCGCACCCGCATAGGCCGTTTCGAAATGGCTGACGGCAGCAGCATCTTTTTGGACGAAATCGGCGACATGAGCCCCAAGCTGCAGGTAAAGCTGCTGAGGGTGCTGCAGGAGCACGAGTTTGAGCGGGTGGGCGGCGACAAAGTCATCAAGGTGGACATAAGGGTCATCGCCGCCACGCATGTGGACCTGACCAGGGCGGTGGAGGAAGGCCGCTTTCGCGAAGACCTGTTCTATCGGCTGAATGTGATTCCCATAACCATGCCGCCCTTAAGAGAGCGTTTGGACGATGTGCCGCTGCTGGTCGAATTTTTTCTCCGGCGTTTCCGGGAAAAGCGGGGCAGCGAGGTCAAAGGGGTAAGCCGGGAAGCCATGAGCCGCCTCTTGAGCTACGGCTGGCCCGGCAATGTCCGGGAGCTGGAAAACCTGATCGAACGCATGGTCACTCTGGCCGAGGGGGATATTCTGACGGTGGAGGACCTGCCGGCCAAGCTTTTGGAGGCCACGGAAGGGCTTTCGCCGCCGACCTGGCCGGCGGCCGAAGAAGCGCCGCGGGAAACGGCGGCGGCCGGAGAGAGGGCGGGCCTGGCCGCCGAAATCCCGGCGGCCGGGGATTTGCCGCGGCCGCCGGCGGAGGCGGAGGACTGGCTTTTCCCCGCCGAAGGGGTTGATTTTAACAGCCTTGTTTCGGCCTATGAGGAGAGACTGATTCGAGGGGCTCTGGCCGAAGCCGGGGGGGTGAAGAACCAGGCGGCCAGGCTTCTGGGCCTCAACCGCACCACTTTAGTGGAAAAAATGCGCAAAAAAGGCCTGGCGACGGAAGACGGCTGATTCAAGGCCCGCCGGCCTTTGGCCGATAAAACGGCAAGGAGGCGCCTATCATCAAGAGCACCGGCCAGAAGAGCACAGCCCGCTTTAAGAGCGCCAGCCAGAAGGGCCTAGCCCATTTTTGGTCCGTGACCGCCTGGCTGGCCGCGCTGGTTCTTTGCGTCCTTTCAGGCCGCGCGCCGGAGGCCGGCGCGCAGAGCGGCGCTCTGCCCGCGCCCGCCGCCAACACTCTGGTTCGCGTCTCCACCAGTCCGGGGCCGGACTACACCCGCCTGGCTTTCACTTTCGAAAACCCCCTGGATTATTACGTTGTGCGCCGTGAAGACGTCGACCGGCTGTTGGTCGATTTCGGCCAGGCCCGCCTGGCGGGGCGCCCGACGGCGGCGCCGGATGAACTTATTGACGGCGTCGAGTTTAATTTCGAGGACGGCCGGCTGACGGCCAGGATTTTTTTGAAGGCCATGCGCTATGAGCTGCGCCATTTTCTCAGCCGCGACAAATATTCTTGTATTCTGGACCTTAAAAATCTGGAATCGCCGGGCCTGGAAACGCCGCCGCCGCCGGACGATCTCAAGCCGCTGACCCTGCCCACCCTGGCGGAAGAAGCTCGCCTGGTCGGCCTCCTGGCCCCGCCCGGCTCGGAAGACGGCCCGCCTGAAAGGCTGTTTCAGCGGATTTTAAACGAGTTGACCGATTGGAACAATCAGGCGGCCTTGGAAGATTTGCTGCGATTCCGCGAGCTTTTCCCTGGGCATCCTCTGCTTGAGCCGGCGCTCTTCCTTTTGGGCGACGCCTATTTCGTCACGGGGCCCTTGTCGGAGACCTATACCGCGGCGGTAGAGGCCTGGACGGAAGCGCTTAATCGCTGGCCGCAGTCTTACCTGGCCGGGCGGGCCCAGTTCATGCTGGCCGAGGCCGATCAGGCCATGGGCTATCAGAACGAAGCCGCGGCCAAATATAAGCTGCTGGCCGCCGCCGCCGTCTCCGGCGACGACCCCTACGCCAAACTGGCCCTCCTGCGGGCCGCCGATCTGCAGTTGAACATGGGCCTGATCGACGAGGCGCGCAAGACTCTGGAGCCGGTTCTGGAGCAAGGCCTGGCCGATCGGCTGGGCCTGGAAGCCTACGCCCGTCTGGGCATGGCCGATTTTTACGAAGGTCTCTACAGCCAGGCCAATGAAATATTCCGCGAGGCGCTGCGGGAGGCGCCGCAGTTGTACACAGGCTATCCGGAGATGCTTTACGCCATGGGCGAGGCCTATCACTATCTCGACCGCCCGGATCTGTCGCGCATGTTTCTCATGCATGCCCTGAGCCTGATGCCGGATCACCCCAAGGCCGACGTAATCATGGCCCGCATCGGCGACAGTTATCGTAAAGAGGGCCGTGACGACGAAGCCATGGCTATTTACGGCGCGGCCAAACGCCGTTTTCCCGATGGCGACGGCGGGCTGATCAGTCAAGTGCGGCTGGCCGACATGGGGGCGCTCCACAGTTTTTTCACGCAGGACAAGGTTTTCGACTCGCTGGAGCGCGGGGCCCGCCAAGCCACGGTGGAGATGTATCAGGGCATTGTCGACACCGCTTCGTCCTCCCCTCTGCTGCAGCTGGCCTATCTGAAAATAGGCCTGGCCCTGGCTGAAGACGGCGAAACATCCGAGGCCATCAAGTGGCTGCGGGATCTGGACATGAAATATCCCAAAAGCGCCCTTCTGCCCGAAGCTTTGCCCGCCTTGAGCCGGGCCCTGGTCAATGAAACGACGCTTAGGGCCGAGTTGGAAGAGTGGGAAGCCGTGGCCGATCTCTACGCCGACAATTCTTCATATCTGACAGACGCCGACCGCCCCGTGGCGCAGCGGATCGTGGCCCGGGCCTATGAAAAACTGGGGCGTTTCGACGAAGCCCGCGAAGTCTGGAAAGCTCTGGAGGAACAAACCCCGGAAAAAAGGCTGGCCCGGGCTCAGGGTCTGGTGGTCAGCAGCTTGAAAATGGAGAGGCCAATGGAGGCCTTGGACTATCTTCTGACCATGGCGGAGGAATTCCCCGAGCAGGCGGCCTGGCTGGATCTTCAGGCCGACCAGATAGGCCTGGCCCTGGCCCGGCCTCAAAACGCCTCGGCCACGGCGGATCTGCTTAAATTCAGAACCATGATCCCGACCGAAGCGGTTCGCCGGCGCGCCCTGGCCGACGCCGTCGAAATAGAGATCAACGGCCGCCGTTACGACAAGGCCACGGCTTTGATGGACGAATACCGCCGGGAATACCCCGATGACGAACTGACGCCGGAGTATCTGCTGACCCAGGCCAAAATAGAAGAGCGGCAAAAGCGCTATGAAAACGGTTGGGACATGCTCTCTGATTTCCGGCGACTCTATCCGGACGACCCGCGCGGGCCGGAGCTTTTGCTGGAGCAGATTCGGAAAGCCGACGCGCTCGGCCGGGAAGACGACGCCTTCCGTTTTATGGCCCTCTATCAGATGCGTTATCCAGAACGGGCTGAGAGCCGGGAGCTTTTGACGGAGAAGATGAGGCGGGAATGGGATCTGGGCCGCTATGCCGACTCCCAGAGCACTTTTGAGGCCTTCAGGCGCGCCTATCCGGGCGACCCGGCCATACCCGCGCTCCTGATGGATAGAGCGGCCCGCGACTGGGAAAAGGGGCGTTACGACGAGTCGCAGTGGGCCGTCGACGAAATGCTCCTGAATTATCCCGATGACCCCAGAACGCCGACTCTTTTGCTGGAGCGGGCCGCCAGGGACTGGGAGGCGGAGCGCTATGAGGCCTCCCAGGCGGCCGTCGACAGGCTGACGCAACTGTATCATGACGATCCCAGGGTTCCGGAGATGCTTTTGCGGCGGGCTGAAAACGACTGGGGCCGTGATCGCCTGGAGGCGGCCAGGCGCGGCTGGGACGATTTCCGCCGGGCTTATCCGGACGACCCCGGCGGGGGCGGAGTTTTCTGGATCAATATAAAAAGAGCGTTGAAAAAGGGCTGATTGAGGAAGCCTTCGCCCTGGCCGAGGGCTTTCGGGCCAGCCAGCCCGATGACCCCATACAGCCCGATCTGATGCTGGAGGAGGCCAAGGACCTTTTCACGATCGGCCGCTCCGGGGAGGGCCTGGCCATGTGGGAACGCTTCCGCCGCGCCTTTCCGGACGACCCCAGAACCCCGGAGCTAATGCTGATTCAGGCCCGCCAGGAGCTGAAGGGCGGCCTGAACGACGCGGCCCTGGCTCACTATCAGGAGTTTATCGGCCAATATCCCGGCCACGCCGCCGCCCCTGACGTCTATCTGGAGACGGCCGCGGCGGAAACGCGCCTGGGGCGGCCGGAACAGGCCTGGGCTCGCCTGGCCCGCTACAACCAGCTTTTCCCGGCTCATGAGGGCCGGCCCGGGGCCCTGTTGGATCAGGTCGAGCTGGGCCGGCAGCTGGGCCGGAACCTGGAGGCGGCGGAGCTATATAAAACATTCCGCCGCGACTACCCGCATTCGCCCCAGGTCCCGGCCACATACCTGGATCAGGTCAGGCTGGAAATAGCCGGCGGCCGGAATCTTCAGGCCGTCGAAACCCTTGAAGAAGGCCTCTTAACCACGCCGCAGCTGGACGAAGACCCCCAGGCGCAGGCCCTCCTGGCCGATCTGTATCTCGAAGTCGGCCGGGTGGAGGACTGGGCGGCCGTCGTCGAACGCAATCTGAACCGCGAGCCCAACGCGGCCGCCGGTTCGGCCGACCGGTTTCTCAAGTATCAGCAGCTGGCCCAGGTGCACCAGGAGCTGGGTCAGGCGGCCGACGCCGAGCGCAACTATGATGCGGCTCTGTCCAACCGCCCGCCCGACGCTTCGCCCGAGGCCCTTTACGCCATTGCCGGCGCCTATAAAAAATTGATGAGGCCGGATAAATACGCCGACGCGCT